>CAIVBX010000254.1 GCA_903904275.1 uncultured Pseudomonadota bacterium | reverse complement strand
CAAAACTGAAATTTCAGGAAAACATCCCTCTATTTTAGGCTCTCATAAACATTCATCGGATTTTTATTTTGATATTCGATGTCAATTATTGAAAACAGGTGCATGGTGCGGTGAAGTTTGGGCAAAACGTAAAAATGACGAAATTTATCCCATTTGGTTATCAATTTACAATGTGAAAGATGAAAATAATATCGATACCACGCATTTTGTCGGTATTTTTAGTGATATTACCGCCCGCAAAGCTGCTGAAAATCAGCTCAGACAATTAGCACATTATGATTCGCTAACAGGCTTGGCGAACCGATCACAATTTATTGAACATTTAAAGTGGTCAATTGACATTGCAAAACGCGACAACAAAAAAACCGCGTTGATGTTTTTAGATTTAGACCGTTTTAAATGGATTAACGATACATTAGGACATTTAGCAGGTGATAAATTATTGATTGAAGTCGCAAATCGTTTATCGGAAAGTGTGCGTGAAGTTGATACGGTTTCACGTTTAGCAGGCGACGAATTTACGATTATTTTGAGTCATCTTCACGATGAACAAGAAGCAGGAATTGTCGCTAAGAAAATTTTAAATGCGTTGGAAATACCTGTATTTTTAGAAGGTCGAGAAGTTTTTATTTCAAGTAGTATTGGCATTACGATTTATCCAACAGATGCAAAAAGTGTTAATCAATTGATTAAAAATGCAGACACCGCAATGTATTACGCAAAAGAACGCGGTCGCAATAATTACCAGTATTTTTCTCACAGTATGAATCAAAAAGTGCTTGATGAATTAGAAATGGAAACCAATTTGCGTCAAGCCTTAAAAAATCAAGAATTTTCCTTAAATTATCAGCCGCAATTTAATTTAAAAACGAAAGAAATGATTGGTTTAGAAGTTCTATTGCGTTGGAAGCATCCCATTTTAGGATTTATTTCGCCGTCTGTTTTTATTCCTCATGCTGAAAAAAATGATTTGATTATTATGATTGGAGATTGGGTTTTAAATACCGCGTGTAAGCGCAGCATGGCATGGCAAAAATCGGGTTTAAAACCTGTGCGAATTTCGGTTAATTTGTCAGGCGTTCAATTAAAACAACATGATTTAATCGAAAAAGTATCTCAAGTTTTAATCAATACAAAACTAGCACCCGAATTTTTAGAACTTGAATTAACAGAAGGCGTTTTAATGGACAACGCAGAAATGACCATTAACACGCTTGGAAAACTTAAAAAAATGGGCGTTCGGTTATCGATTGATGATTTTGGAACGGGTTATTCGTCGTTAAGTTATTTAAAACGTTTTCCAATTGATACCTTAAAAATCGACCAATCGTTTATCAAAGATATTACAACCGATGCTGATGATAACGCGATTGCATCAACGATTATTGCGATGGCGCATAATTTACGCTTAAAAGTCATTGCCGAAGGCGTTGAAAATCAGGAACAGGCAACAATGCTAGAAACAAAAGGCTGTGATGAAGTGCAAGGTTATTTTTTCAGTAAGCCATTAACAGAAAACAATTTGTGCAAATTATTAACACAACTCAAACATTAAAATGACAAAACAACGTAAAGCCGTCGCCTTAATTTCAGGCGGATTAGATTCCTTGCTCGCCGTTAAAGTTATTCAAGAACAAGGTATTTATGTTGAAGGAATTAACTTTTTCACAGGTTTTTGTGTCGAAGGTCACACTCACGCGATTCGTAATCACGATAAAGAAAAACCGAAACGTAATAATGCGTTGTGGGCAGCAGAACAACTTGGCATTAAACTGCACATTATTGACGTAATCGACGAATACAAAAATGTGTTAATCAATCCAAAACATGGTTATGGTACAAATATGAATCCATGTTTAGATTGCAAAATTTTTATGGTGCAAAAAGCCAAACAATGGATTCAAGAAAACGGTTTTGATTTCATTATTACGGGCGAAGTTTTAGGACAACGTCCAATGTCGCAAACAAAATCAAAATTCCCCATCGTTGCAAAACAATCAGGCGCAGATGATTTGTTAGTTCGTCCGTTGTGTGCAAAAAATTTAGAACCGTCGTTGCCAGAACGTGAAGGCTGGTTAGACCGTGAAAAATTGGGCGATTTAACAGGTCGTTCACGCAAACCCCAATTTGCAATGGCAAAAAAATTTGGTTTTGACGATTTTGCTCAACCTGCGGGCGGATGTTGTTTTTTAACGGATAAATTTTATTCGGCAAAATTAGTCGATTTGTGGCAATCAAACGGACATAAAAATTACGAACTCGACGATATTATGTTGCTCAAAGTGGGACGACATATTCGCCCAGCTCAAAATTTCAAATTGATTATTGCGCGTGATGAAGGTGAAGGGCGTTTTATGCAAGGCTATCGCAAAGAATTTATCAGCGTTCATCCCAAAACACATAAAGGTTCAATGGCGTTGATTGATGGCATTCTAACTCATGACAATTTAGAACTCATCGCCAGTATTGTGGCTCGTTACGGTCAAGGTAAAAATGCAGAATCTGTCACCTTAACGATTGCACAAAAAAATGGCGAAACGCACGATTTAACCGTCAAACCTTTCAATGACGACGCACAATTAGCGGCGTGGCAAGTTTAATTTTTCAACTTTTAGATTTATCAAAATGCAAGAAATCAATCCAATCAAAAACAAACTCTCTGATTTAAAAAGCCGCGTTGATGCGCTACGGGGGTATCTTTGACTTTGAAACAAAAAGCGAACGTTTAACCGAAGTTTTACGCGAATTAGAAGACCCCAAAATTTGGGAAAATCCCCAACTCGCGCAAGATATAGGCAAAGAACGCGGACAACTCGAACTTGTTGTGAACGGTTTAATCGAACTCACGCGCGGTTTAGACGATGCCGAAGAATTGCTCGAAATGGCAGTTGAAGAAAATGATTCTGATACTGTTGATATTGTTGCGACGGATGTTGAAGGCTTCGATAAACACGTTGCGGGTTTAGAATTTCGTCGAATGTTCTCAGGAAAAATGGATGCAAACAGCGCGTTTTTGGATATTCAATCAGGTTCAGGTGGCACAGAAGCACAAGATTGGGCTTCAATTTTGGAACGAATGTTTTTACGTTGGGGCGAACGGAAAGGTTTTAAAACGGAACTTATCGAAGAATCGCAAGGAGATGTCGCAGGCATTAAAAGCGCGACGATTCGATTTGAAGGTGAATATGCGTTTGGCTGGTTACGAACCGAAACTGGCGTACATCGTTTGGTAAGAAAATCGCCATTTGATTCAGGAAATCGCCGACATACTTCATTCGCATCGGTTTTTGTTTCGCCTGAAATTGACGACGATATTGAAATTGACATCAATCCTGCGGATATTCGCACTGACGTTTATCGTGCAAGTGGAGCGGGTGGTCAGCATATTAACAAAACAGAATCTGCTGTACGTTTAACGCACGCGCCATCGGGAATTGTTGTGCAATGTCAAAATGACCGTTCACAACATAAAAATCGTGATACCGCGATGAAGCAATTAAAAGCGAAATTGTATGAACTCGAAATGCGAAAACGTAGCGAAACCCAACAGGCGTTAGAAGACAGCAAATCGGATATTGGTTGGGGCAGTCAAATTCGCTCGTATGTGTTAGACCAATCACGGATTAAAGATTTGCGAACAGGCTACGAAGTTGGGAACACGCAAGCAGTTTTAGACGGTGATTTGGACGGTTTTATTGAAGCCAGTTTAAAAAGCGGTTTGTAAGCACTTAAAAAACAAAAACTTGGATTAAAAAATGACTACTGATTACAAAAAAACGCTCAATTTGCCAACAACGGGCTTTTCAATGAAAGCCAATTTAGCGCAACGCGAACCTGAACAACTTAAAAAATGGCAATCCACTGATTTATACAAACAAATTCGTGATGTTTCAGCAGGTCGTCCGAAATTCGTTTTACACGATGGCCCGCCGTATGCGAATGGTGAAATTCATATCGGTCACGCGGTCAACAAAGTTTTAAAAGATTTCATTATCAAATCTAAAACTCTCAGTGGTTTTGACGCGCCTTATGTTCCAGGTTGGGATTGCCACGGTTTGCCGATTGAATTGCAAGTTGAAAAGAAAGTGGGCAAAGCAGGCGTGAAAGTATCGCCGCAAGTTTTCCGAAATGCCTGCCGCGAATATGCCGCCAAACAAGTTGAAATCCAAAAAGAAGCCTTTGTACGTTTAGGTGTTTTTGGTGATTGGGAAAATCCGTATTTAACAATGGATTTTGCGTTTGAAGCGGACATTGTGCGTTCATTGGGAAGAATTGCCGCAAATGGTCACATTGTCAAAGGTGCAAAACCTGTGCATTGGTGTACGGATTGTGGCAGTGCGCTTGCTGAAGCCGAAGTGGAATATGAAGACAAACATTCGCCAGCCATCGACGTGCGTTTTGCGGCGGTTGATAGCGCGGACTTTTTGTTAAATTTCAGTTCATCACAAGGTCATGGCAAAGTTTCCGTTGTGATTTGGACAACCACACCTTGGACATTGCCTGCAAACCAAGGCGTTGCGATAAATCCAGATTTAACCTACGTTTTGGTGCAACATCACGAAGAACGCTTGGTGATTGCTCAAGATTTGCTCGAATCAGCGATGCACCGTTACGGCAATTTGAATCACACTGTTTTGGCAGAATGCGAAGGGCGGGCGTTAGAAAATCAGTTGTTGCAACATCCGTTTTATGACCGCCAAGTGCCAATTATTTTAGGCGACCACGTTACGACTGACGCAGGAACAGGCGCGGTTCATACTGCGCCCGCTCACGGTCAAGAAGATTACGTTGTTGGTCGCGTTTATGATTTGCCTGTCGATTGTCCCGTCGGTGGCGATGGCGTATTTTTACCGAATGTGGAAATTTTCGCAGGTGAACACGTTTTCAAAGCCAACGCTCACGTTTTAGAAGTATTGCATGAGCGCGGCGCGTTGGTTCACCAACAAACGTTGTTGCATAGTTATCCGCATTGCTGGCGACACCACACACCGATTATTTTCCGTGCTACGCCACAATGGTTTATTTCGATGAACCAAAATAAATTGCGTGAACAAGCTTTGGTCGAAGTGAAAAAAGTCGCGTGGATTCCCGAATGGGGACAAGCGCGAATTGAAACGATGATGGAAAATCGCCCCGATTGGTGTATTTCTCGTCAACGGACTTGGGGCGTGCCGATTGCATTTTTTGTTCACAAAGAAACAGGTGAATTGCATCCGAAAACGGCTGAATTGATTGAGCAAGTCGCACAAAGAATTGAAAAATCAGGCATCGATGCGTGGTTTGAATTGGAAGCGAGCGAATTACTCGGTGACGATGCGGAGAATTACGACAAAATGACCGACACGCTCGATGTGTGGTTTGATTCGGGCGTAACCCATGCAGGCGTTTTAGAACGTCGTGAACAACTTCATTTCCCCGCCGATTTATATTTAGAAGGTTCAGACCAACATCGTGGTTGGTTTCAATCATCGCTACTCGCGTCAACTGCTATGAATGGCGTTGCGCCGTATAAAACCGTTTTAACGCACGGTTTTACAGTCGATGCGAAAGGCGAAAAAATGTCGAAATCAAAAGGCAACGTCATTCCGCCACAATCTGTGATGAAAACATTAGGTGCTGACGTGTTGCGTTTGTGGATTGCCTCGACTGATTATCGTGGTGAAATGCGCGTTTCAGACGAAATTTTAGAGCGTACTTCGGACGGTTATCGCCGTTTGCGAAATACCGCACGTTTCTTGTTGTCGAATTTGTATGATTTCAATCCTGCGGAAAATTTGGTTGAAACTAAAGAGTTATTACCTCGTGATCGTTTCATTTTAGATCAAGCATTTCAATTACAAAGAAAACTTATTGGGATTAAAGATGACAATGGACATTACAAAGATGATGAATCTCATTATGGTAAGTACCAATTTCAAACTGTCTATCAACTAGTTCATCATTTTTGTTCCGTTTATCTAGGCGGTTATTACTTAGATGTTATTAAAGACCGCCAATACACAGAAAAAACAGATGGTTTAAAACGTCGTTCAGCTCAAACAGCGATGTTTCACGTTTTGGAAGCATTAACTCGTTGGCTTGCACCGATTTTGAGCTATACGGCGGAAGAAATTTGGCAACATTTACCAGCTGTTCATAAACGTCCCACATCGGTGTTTTTAACAACTTGGTATGAAAATTTAGTGCCGTTGGATTCGGATACTGAATTTAATAATAATTTTTGGAACACCATTTACAATGTTCGGATGTGCGTCAACATAGAATTAGAAAAAAGTCGCATCGCAGGGAAAATAGGTGGTTCACTTACTGCTGAAATTGAGTTGTATTGCGATGATAAAATGAGTTCTGAATTAAAAAAATGGGAAGACGAATTACGTTTTGAACTAATAACTTCTGATGTAAAGATTCTTGAACTTAAAGATGCTCCTCTTGATGCTGGCTTATACGAAATAGATGCAAAACCATTTGAGAAACCAGAAGTTGGCATGAAAATCAGAGTGATTGCATCAGAAAAACCAAAATGCGTCCGTTGCTGGCATCAACGCGCTGACGTAATCACAGACGAAACTCATCAACATCACGGATTATGTGGTCGTTGTGTTGAAAACGTTTTTGGCGAAGGTGAGAACCGTCTTTATGCCTAAGTTTCCCATGTTGAAATGGTTGTGGCTTGCGTTTTTATCCTTAAGTTTAGACCAAGCCAGCAAAATCGCCATTGATAAAACGTTTACGCTTTATGAATCGATTGCGATTGTGCCGTTTTTTAATCTCACTTACGTTCACAATACAGGCGCGGCGTTTAGTTTTTTAAGTGAAGCAGGTGGTTGGCAACGTTGGTTTTTTGCTGCGTTGGCAATCATTATGAGTACGATTATGACGATTTGGCTCACAAAATTAAAAGGAAACGAAACGCTACTTGCTGTAGCGTTGTCGCTGATTTTAGGTGGCGCGATTGGCAATTTAATCGACCGCCTCGCTTATGGTTATGTGATTGATTTTCTCGATGTTTATTACGGCACATACCATTGGCCAGCGTTTAATATCGCCGATTCGGCGATTACGGTTGGCGTGGCGTTGATGTTGGTGGATTCGTTTAAATCCCAGGAACAGGAAAAATGACACAATTTTTTAGGGTTCAGCTCTTCGATGTTACCCATCGATTTATACGTTATAATGCCATCAATTTCACTTTATTAGCTTTAAAGCAAACATAATGAGTTCATCTTCTTCTCCTACGCCCATCGATTTCAACCTGATTAAACAACTCACACTTAATGAAGCAAAAGCCGTTGATCAGTTGATTGTCGATGAGCTGCGTTCTGATGTAATTTTAATCAATCAAATCGGTCTTTATATTGTTGGAAATGGCGGAAAACGTCTGCGTCCAATGTTGTTATTGCTTGCGGCAAAAGCCTTAGGTGATGTTAATCAAAAACATTTAATTCTTGCTGCAGTTATTGAATTTATCCACACCGCGACATTACTTCATGATGATGTCGTTGATGAATCCGATTTACGTCGTGGTAAAGAATCAGCAAATGCCGTTTGGGGGAACGCTGCAAGCGTTTTAGTTGGCGATTATTTGTATTCCAGCGCATTTGAAATGATGGTTCGCACGAGTAATATGCGTGTGATGGGATTGTTGTCGAAAACCACAACCGCCATTGCAGAAGGTGAAGTTTTACAATTATTGAATTGCAATAATCCTGAAACGACAGAAGCAAAATATTTAGAAGTCATCGCGCGTAAAACTGCCATTTTATTTAGCGCAGCAACACAACTTGCAGCCATTATTTCAGATTCAAGCGAAGAAATTGAAATCGCGTTAGCAAATTACGGTCAACATTTAGGCATTGCATTTCAGTTAATTGATGACGCGCTAGATTACACATCAAACGCCGAAGAATTGGGTAAAAATTTAGGTGACGATTTAGCTGAAGGCAAACCAACTTTACCGTTAATTTACGCGATTCAAAATGGTACATCTGAAGAAGCAGAAACTATTATCAACGCCATTAAAACAGGAAATCGTGACGTTTTTAATAATGTTTATGCCATTGTAAAACGCACAAAAGCAATTGATTACACTGAGATTCGGGCTGACGAAGAAGCACAAAAAGCCATTGACGCACTTGCTGTTTTACCAGAATCAGATTACAAAAATGCGCTAATTTTATTGGCAAAATTTGCTGTTCAACGAAATTACTAAGAAAAAGGAAAAATCATGTCTTGGAATGAACCAGGTGGCGGTAAAAAAGACCCTTGGAGTGGCAAAAGTGCAAATGATGACGTGCCCGAATTAGATGAAATGATTCGTTCATTACAAAAAAAACTAGAAAGTCTTTTTGGTGGTGGCAATAACGGTGGCGGCGAAAATGGTGAAGGACTTTCGGGAAATTCACTCAAAGGTTTAGGATTAGTCGCTGCAGGAGCAGTCATTATCTGGGGATTGACAGGATTTTATATTGTCGATGAAGGGAATCACGGTGTTGAAACGCGCTTTGGTAAATACTCTGCTACCACGCAAGCGGGTTTAAATTGGCATCTGCCCGCGCCGATTGAACAAGTCACACTCGTGAATGTAAAACAACAACGTTTCATTGAAGTCGGTTATCGCAGCAACGGTAGTGGTGATTTGGTGAACGGTGGTTCAGTTCCTAAAGAAGCGTTAATGCTGACGAAAGATGAAAATTATGTTGATGTGCGTTTAGCGGTTCAATATCAGGTTAAAGACGCAAAAGCCTTTATTTTCAATGTCGCAAATCCAGCCGCAACCTTAAAGCACGTTACCGAAAGCGCACAACGTGGCGTAATTGGTGGTAGCACGATGGATTTTGTTTTAACCGAAGGACGCAGTGAAATCGTCGCACAAATTAAAACCGAAATTCAACAAGTTATGGACAGTTATAATTCAGGCATTCAAGTGACCAGCGTGAATTTACAAGACGCGCAACCACCTGAACAAGTACAAAATGCCTTTGCGGATGCAATTAAAGCCCGTGAAGATGAACAACGTTTAATCAATGAAGCGCAAGCCTACGCAAACGATGTGATTCCAAAAGCCCGTGGTGCTGCGGCGCGTAAAACACAAGAAGCGGAAGGTTATAAAGAACAAGTCATCGCTCAAGCACAAGGTGAAGCGAGTCGTTTTTCACAACTTTTGACTGAATACACAAAAGCCCCTGATGTCACGCGCAAACGTTTGTATATTGACGCAATGGAATCGGTTTTAAGCAGCACAAATAATGTGATTATCGATGTGAAAAATGGCAATAACATGATGTATTTACCACTCGATAAAATGATTCCACCACCGAATGTGAACTCGCCTGTAGTGAATGCACCGCACGTTTCGTCAGCAACGGTTGAACAGCCCGCAATTCCACAAAATACCAATGCACCGATTTCTGTTCCAAGTCTTGAACATTCATCAATTCGCGGTCGTCAAAACGATATGAGAGGACGTTAAAATGAACACAAATCAAATCGTATTAGGCATTGCAAGCGTATTTTTAGTGAGTTCAATGTGCGTATTCACGGTGAACGAAACCGAAAAAGCGATTAAATTTCAACTCGGGGAAATCGTCAAAGACGATTATTCGCCAGGTTTGCACGTTAAATTGCCGATGATAAACAACGTGAAACATTTCGATGCGCGAATTCAAACGATGGATTCAAAACCAGAACGTTTTTTGACCGCTGAAAAGAAAAATGTGATTGTGGATTCATTTGTAAAATGGAAAATTGGTGACGTAAAAACCTTTTACACGGTAGTTGCAGGTGATGTTGACCAAGCAAATTTGCGTTTAGATCAAATCGTCAAAGATTTATTTCGCGGCGAATTCGGCAAACGTAATATCAAACAATTAGTGTCAACTGATAGAAGTGAAATTCGCGATATTTTAATCAAAAATGTCACCGCGCCTGCGGCAGCGTTGGGTATGGAAATCATTGACGTGCAAGTAATGCGAATCGACTTACCTGAAGAAGTGAGTACCTCGGTATTTCGTCGCATGGAAGCAGAGCGTGAACGTGTCGCACGAGAATTTCGTTCTGAAGGCGCAGAAGCCGCTGAACGTATTCGCGCTGATGCGGACAGACAACGTGTTGTCACACTTGCAAATGCGTATCGTGATGCTGAAAAAATACGCGGTGAAGGTGATGCAACTTCGGCTGAAATTTACGCCAAAGCCTACAATCAAGACAGTGAATTTTTTACGTTTTACCGCAGTTTGAATGCGTATAAAAAGACGTTCACAGGTTCAAGTACACTTGTTTTAGAACCGAATTCGGATTTTTTCCAGTATTTCAAAAGTAAAAAATAAGCCGTAAAACACACAGTTATTAAAAAATAAACGCTCCGAGTTTGGGGCGTTTTGTTTGAATGGAAAATAAAATGCAAAATGATGCTTGGCTGTTGCCTGAAGGCATAGATGAAATGCTCCCTGACGAAGCGCGACGTTTAGAAATTCTTCGCGCCAAATTACTGCAAACGTTTGAAAACTGGGGCTATAAATTAGTTGTCCCGCCGTTTATCGATTTTTTAGATTCGTTGTTGACAGGTTCGGGACATGAACTTGATTTACAAACATTTAAATTAACCGACCAAATCAGCGGCAAAATGCTTGGTGTTCGGGCGGATATGACTCCGCAAGTTGCGCGAATTGATGCCCATAATTTAAAACATGAACATCCAACCCGTTTATGCTATGTCGGAACAATTTTGCACACACGCGGCGATGCGCTCGAAAAATCACGCTCTCCTATGCAAATTGGTGCAGAACTTTATGGTCATGCAGGTAAAGAAAGCGATTTAGAAGTGATTCGTTTGATGCTTGAGATGCTCGCCATGTCAGGTGTTTTGAATGT
>CAIVBX010000253.1 GCA_903904275.1 uncultured Pseudomonadota bacterium | reverse complement strand
TGGCGGCAATTACTTACGCAATTATGACGATTGCTGAATCGGGCGATAATATCGTTTCAGCCTCAACGCTTTACGGCGGAACATACAATTTATTGGCTCACACGTTGCCACAATATGGCATCGAAACCCGTTTTGCCGATTACCGCGAACCGAATACGTTTGAAGCGTTAATTGATGAAAAAACGAAAGCAATTTTTTGTGAATCTATCGGAAATCCGTTAGGAAATATCACCGATTTTGAAAAATTAGCTTCAATTGCACATCGTCATGGCGTGCCGTTGATTGTGGATAATACTGTGCCATCACCTTATTTATGCCGTCCGTTTGAACATGGTGCAGATATTGTGGTGCATTCATTGACAAAATATCTCGGCGGACACGGCAACAGCATCGGCGGCATTATTGTCGATAGTGGAAAATTCCCTTGGGCAGAACACAAAGCGCGTTTTCGTCGTTTGAATGAACCTGATGTTTCATATCATGGCGTAGTTTATACCGAAGCGTTAGGCGCGGCGGCTTATATCGGACGCGCTCGCGTTGTACCGTTAAGAAATACAGGCGCGTCAATTTCACCGTTCAATTCGTTTTTGATTTTGCAAGGCATTGAAACCTTAGCGTTGCGAATGGATAGAATTTGTGAAAATACGCTGAAAGTTGCAGAATTTTTACGCCATCATGAAAACGTTGAATGGGTTAATTACGCAGGATTTGATGACCACGCAGATAAACCACTTGTTGATAAATACCTCGGTGGACACGCTTCAGGAATTTTGACATTTGGTGTCAAAGGCGGACGCGCAAGCGGTGAAAAATTCCAAGACGCTCTGAAATTGATTACTCGTTTAGTCAATATCGGTGATGCAAAATCGTTGGTTTGTCATCCCGCTTCAACAACACATCGTCAATTATCACCTGCCGAATTAGCGAAAGCGGGCGTAAGCGAAGAAATGGTGCGTTTATCCATTGGCATTGAACACATTGATGATATTTTGGCAGACTTAACACAAGCCTTGGAATGCTAATTTTAGGCATCGACCCTGGTTCACGTCTTACAGGTTATGGCATTATTGAAACGCTGCCGAATCGTTATCGTTACGTTTCGAGCGGCGTTTTAAAAATTCAAGCTGACGATTTTCCTCAAAAACTCAAACAAATTTTCGACGGGATTTTTCAACTCGTCGAAAAATATCAACCTGAACACATGGCAATCGAACAGGTTTTCATGGGTAAAAATGCCGATTCTGCGTTAAAACTTGGACAAGCGCGTGGCGCAGCAATTTGCGCGGTGCAAATGCGCGATATTTTCGTTTTTGAATACGCCGCGCGAGAAGTAAAACAAGCGGTTGTCGGCAAAGGAAGCGCGGATAAATTACAAGTTCAACAAATGGTGAAATTGCTTTTGAACATTCAAGGCGATTTACAAATTGATGCCAGCGACGCGCTGGGAATTGCGATTTGTCACGCGCATTTTTATCAAACACAACAACGACTAAAAACAGGAATAAAAAAATGATTGGATTTTTGCGTGGCAAAATTGCTTTGAAAACGCCGCCGCTTATTGTGTTAGACGTGAATGGAGTGGGTTATGAAATTGAAGCTCCGATGACTGTATTTTATGATTTGCCTGAAATCGGCACAGAAATTACCTTGCAAACCCATTTAGTGGTTCGTGAAGATGCCCATAATTTGTTTGGTTTTACGACTGAAACTGATAAAACAATGTTTAAAACGCTGATTAAAATTAGCGGCGTTGGCGCGAAAATGGCGTTGGCGATTTTATCGAATCAAACAGCTGACCAATTTCAAACCTGTATTCA
>CAIVBX010000252.1 GCA_903904275.1 uncultured Pseudomonadota bacterium | reverse complement strand
TCAGCGGAATGGCTTCGTCGGTCAATTTGCGTAATCGATTGCCGAGCCATTCTTCCAACGCGCCTTTAAAATCAGGTTCAATTTCTAAACACTTTTTCACCGTTTCAGGCACGGGAACGAAATGTTTGCGAATGTTTTTCGGCAAGGCTTTGACCAGCGCAATACATTTTTCCTCAAGCATTCCAGGAACGAGCCAATCAAACGGCGTTTGCGTAATTTGATTCAGTTGATGCACGGGAATTATCGCGGTCACGCCGTCTTCATCGTGTCCTGGTTCAAAACGGTATTGCAACGCAATCGTGAGTTTGCCGACTTTTTTATGGTCAGGAAAATCCCATTCGTTGACATATTCCTCACCTTTTTCGCGGGTTAAATCTTCTTTCGTCAAAAATAAAAACTGCTTATTTTCACGTTCAATTTGTTTGCGCCAAGTGTCGAGCGTTACGCCGCTGACAATTTCAGGCGGTAATTTGTGGTCATAAAACGCATACAACCATTCTTCATCTTCGACCAAATCGACGCGCCGCCCTTTGTGTTGAATCATGCCGACTTCTTCGAGCAATTTTTGATTCGCCACATAAAACGGCGCATTGCTGTGATAATCGTGGTCAACCAGCGCACTGCGAATAAAAATCTCCCGCGCGGCTTTCGGGTCAACATGGTCATAAGGCAATTTTCGCCCCGCTTGCAACGTCAACCCGTGTAACAACGTGCGCGAATAGACCATACAACGCGCACTTTTTTTCTCCCAATGCGGGTCGTAATAATTGTGTTTGACCAAATGCGCGGCGCATTCTTCAATCCATTCGGGTTCAACTCGCGCTACCGTTCGCGCGTAGACTTTGCTGGTTTCGACTTGTTCTGCGGCGACAATCCATTTCGGACGCAATTTGTGTAAACCTGAACCTGGGAAGATAAAAAACTTCAAGCCACGTCCGCCGAGATATTCGTATTGTTCGTGACGGAAACCGATGTTTGAAAGTAATCCCGTCAGCAACGCGCGATGAATTTGGTCATAACTCGCATCATTTTCGTTTGGGTGCATTTTCAAATCACCTTTTAACACCTGCAAAATTTGGCTGTGATTGTCATGCCATTCGCGCATTCGCATATACGACAAAAAATTATCCGAGCAGTATTTCCGAAGTTTGTTATTGGAGAGCTTTTTTTGTTGTTCGCCAAACGTATTCCAGACATTGAGCAACGTCAAAAAATCGGATTCGGGATGACGAAATGCAATATGTTTCGCGTCAGCTTGTTGCATTTTATCGGCAGGTTTTTCGCGCGGGTCTTGAATACTCAACACCGCCACGATGATGCTGACTTCTTTTAAACACACCTGTTCTTGCGCGGCGATAAGCATTCGCGCCAATTTTGGGTCGGTGGGGAATTTCGCAAGCTGTTTTCCCACTTCGGTGAGTTTTCCCGCTTTGTCGAGCGCGTTCACTTCTAGTAAAGACGTTTTACCGTCTCGAATCATTTTATCGTCGGGCGGTTCGATAAACGGAAAATCGGCAATATCGCCCAAATTCAATGCCGTCATTTGCAAAATCACGGCAGATAAATTCGTCCGCATGATTTCTGGTTCGGTGAATTCGGGACGCGCTAAATAATCATCGTGCGAATAAAGGCGAATACAAATCCCTTCGGCAACCCGTCCGCAACGTCCCGCACGTTGATTTGCGCTGGATTGTGAAATGCGTTCAATAGGCAAACGTTGAATTTTACTTTTGGGACTGTAACGACTAATCCGCGCGTGACCCGTATCGATTACGCCGCGAATGTTGGGAACTGTAAGCGAAGTCTCTGCGACGTTAGTGGATAACACAATGCGAATCTTTCCGCCTTTCGGTTTGAAAACGCGCTCTTGTTCACTCACACTCAATTTTGAATACAACGGCAAAATCTCGTATTGATTCGGATGATGTTTTTTGAGCGATTC
>CAIVBX010000251.1 GCA_903904275.1 uncultured Pseudomonadota bacterium | reverse complement strand
TATTCAATTTCTTCAAGCGGCAAAGCGAATCCTGAAACCGTGCATTTGACTGTTGCCAGCGTGCGTTACAACGCTTTCGACCGTCAACACAAAGGCGTTTGCTCAACATTCCTTGCAGATTTGACCGACGAAACGACAGAAATTCGTTGCTTTTTCACACCGAACAAAGTTTTTCGTGTGCCAGACAACAACGATTTGCCAATGATTATGGTCGGGCCTGGAACAGGGATTGCACCCTTCCGCGCGTTTTTACAAGAACGTCAAACACGCGGCGCGAAAGGTAAAAACTGGTTATTTTTTGGCGACCGCAACGCGGCAACTGATTTTATTTACCGCGACGAATTAGAACAAATGGGCAACAGTGGTTTGTTAAATCGTTTAGATTTAGCCTTCTCGCGTGACCAAGAAGAAAAAATCTACGTTCAAGACAAAATGCGCGAACACGGCGCAGAATTGTTTGCATGGTTAGAGCAGGGAGGTTATTTCTTCGTGTGTGGCGATGCGTATCACATGGCAAAAGATGTAGATAAAGCCTTGCACGATGTGATTGCAACGCACGGAAATAAAACTGAACAACAAGCCATCGACTACGTTAATAAGCTCAAAAAAGATAAACGTTACGTTCGTGACGTGTACTAAATGACGATTGATTATTTCGATTTGAATTGCCAAAAATGCCCGCGTCTCGCGGCATTTTTGTGTGAAGTGAAAGAAAAAAATCCGACTTATCACTGCAAACCTGTTGCGCCATTTGGCAACGAAAATGCAAAATTAGTGATTGTCGGACTTGCGCCAGGAATGCACGGTGCCAACGCTTCGGGGCGACCTTTTACGGGCGATTATGCAGGTTTATTGCTGTATCAAGCGTTATATGATTTTGGTTTTAGTAATAAACCCACGTCGGAATCTTTGAGTGATGGTTTGGTTTTGAAAAATGCGCGAATCACTAACGCCGTAAAATGTTTGCCACCACAAAATAAACCGACTGGTGAAGAAATTAACGTTTGCAATGCGTTTTTAGCCAAAGAATTAAAAACGCTTCCTGAAAATTCGGTGATTTTGGCGTTGGGTTTGATTGCCCATCAAGCGGTTTTAAAAGCCTACGATTTGAAAGTATCGAGTGCGAAATTTGCTCACAATGCCAAACATGAATTACCAAATGGACATTTTTTAATCGATTCGTACCATACCAGCCGCTACAACGTGAATACAAAACGCCTCACAAAAAACAGTTTTAACGCGGTTTTTGAAACGATTATGCCATTGTTAAAGCTGTCATAATTCCGCCTAAAGTTTGCTTGCAAACAATGTTATGATAACGCTATCTTCTTAATCTAAAACCTGCGAAATTCAACATGGCATTAGCATTAAATCTCCCAATTTATTTAACTTTATTACGCATTGCGTTGATTCCGTTGTTGACGATTGTGTTTTATTTGCCATGGGAAAATTCAAATGTCGCCTGTATGTTTATTTTCTTACTTGCAGGGTTTACAGATTGGCTTGACGGCTATTTAGCACGAAAAATGAAACTCGAAACGCAATTTGGTGCATTTTTAGACCCCGTTGCCGACAAATTGATGGTTGCCGTAGTTTTAATTTTGTTAGTGCAAAAAATCCCCGATGTTTATTTAGCCATTCCCGCCGCAATCATTATTGGACGCGAAATCACCATCGCCTCATTACGCGAATGGATGGCGGAACTCGGCAAACGCGCTCAAGTTCAAGTGTCACAAATGGGAAAATGGAAAACTAGCGCACAAATGCTCGCTATCGGTTTTTTACTTTATCACGATGATTTACTTGGATTACCTGTTCTAACATTCGGTTACATTTTACTTTATATCGCAGCTATTTTAACTTTATGGTCGATGATTCAATACTTACACGCGGCATTCACCGCTATTAACAAACATTAACAGGAACAGATTTTGATTCAGAAAAATGATGAAACACAAAATGAAATTCTGCGCGTCGCATTGAGTTTATTTGTGCAAAAAGGCTATTTAAACACTTCGCTTTTCGACATCGCGCAAGCCGCGAAATTGTCGCAAACACAAGAAATTTATCTGTATTTTTCAAACAAACAAGAATTGGCAACGGAAGTTTATAACGTCATTTTAGACAATTTAAGTATCTCAATTGACGAAATTCGTCGCCGAAATAAAAAAGCAGCTGAACAATTACATAGTTTAGTCGATTTACTTTTCAAACTTACTGACGAAGCTCCTGACACGCTACGCTTTATTTTTGAAGTCAACGTAAATGAATTTTTACCTTTAAATTCAAAACGTTATTTGCAAACACCTGCGGTTAATAAAATGTTAAAAATGATTCAACTTGGTATCAATAATGGCGAAATTAAAAGCCTTGCACCGATGCTGTTGTACACCTATTTTTTTGGCATTATTAACACAACATTACAAATGATTTTGAATGGCACTCTCGAAAAAAGAAGCGAATTATATCAATCACAAGCGTGGCTTGCGGCATGGAATACAATCGTAAAAAAATAGTATTTTTCTCATCGAAAACACGTTGAATCGCACGGCACAATTTATTTAAAATAATAAGCAATAGGATTTTTTATGTCTCGTGTACTCATTGTTGACGATAACACCACAAATTTAACGTTATTTCGTCATCTTCTAAAGAAAATTGATGGCGTGGAATCCATTTGTTTCGACCAACCATTAAAAGCCCTCGAATGGTGTGCCGATAACGAACCAGACTTAGTTTTACTGGATTACATGATGCCAGAAATGGACGGTTTGGAATTTATCGAGCATTTTAGAAAAATCAAAGAATACAAAGATATTCCCATCGTTGTTATTACCGCAGATACAGAAAACGAAGTTAGGCATCGAGCGTTAAATTTAGGTGCATACGATTTTTTGAATAAACCCATTGATAAAACTGAATTTTTAGCACGATTAAGGAATTTGCTGGTATTGCGTGAAAGCCAAATCGCGCTGGCAAATCGTGCAGATTGGTTAGCGAAAGAAGTTAAAAAAGCCACCGCAGAATTACGGTCACGCGAAAAAGAAATGATTTTACGTCTTTCAAAAGCGGCAGAACATCGTGATCCTGAAACAGGACAACATTTAATTCGCATGGCAAATTATTCACGCTTAATTGCACGAGAATTAAATTTGTCTGAAGAACAACAAGAACTGATTTTAGAAGCCGCTCCGATGCACGATATTGGCAAAGTTGCCACGCCAGATGCCATATTATTGAAACAAGGACGATTAACAGAAGACGAATTTGCTGTCATAAAACAGCACGCAATAAGCGGCTATAACATTTTAGCGGATAGTGAATCCACTTTGATTCGTGCCGCCGCAGTAATGGCGTTAAGTCATCATGAAAAATTTGATGGCAGCGGCTATCCACGAGGTTTGAAAGGCGATGCCATTCCACTTTATGGACGAATTGTTGCCGTTGCTGATGTGTTTGACGCATTAACCTCAATACGTCCTTACAAAAAAGCCTGGTCATTAAACGATGCATGCCAATTTTTAAGAGATCAGACAGGCTCGCATTTTGATCCGCTATGTATCGAAGCTTTTTTTAAGGCATGGAATGATATATTGGTGATTTATGAACGTTATCAAGAAGATGAAAATATCCAAATCCATCAATTTTAAAAATCATGCGTCTTAATTTGTCAGTAAAAATTTGTTTTAGCGCAGGTGAAAGTTCGGGCGATTCACACGCTGCCAATTTATATTTAGAACTTAAAAAACACGTTCCAAAATTAAACGCTGTCGGAATGGGTGGCGCAAAAATGTCACAAGCAGGAATTTCACTTTGTTACGATTCAAGCCAAATCGCAGTAATTGGCGTAGTGGAAATCATTAAGCATTATTTTGAAATTCGCCGCGCTCTCAAAAAAATGCAGGAATTATTATTAAACGAAAAACCTGATTTATTGATTTGCATCGATTACAAAGAATTTAATTTCCAACTTGCGAAATTTGCTAAACGTAATGGCATTAAAGTTTTGTTTTATGTCAGCCCGCAAGTTTGGGCATGGCGAAAAAATCGCGTCAAAAAATACGGTGAAGTCATTGACATGATGGCGGTAATTTTTCCGTTTGAAACGCCTTATTATGAAGCCGAAAATGTTCCCGTTCGTTACGTTGGACATCCTTCCGTTGATAAAGTTGTTCCTAAATTTACAAAACCAGAAGCATTACAAAACTTTTCGTTAAATGCGGAATGTCCAATTATTGGCTTAGTTGCAGGCAGTCGAGCAAATGAAATTAAACGGCTTTTGCCTGTGATGTTGCAAGCGGCGGAACGTTTAAAAATCGATTTTCCAAACGCACAATTTATTTTACCGCAAGCCGATTCGCTCTCAGATAATTTGATTCAATCGTATTTGAAACACTCAAACATAAATGTCACCGTGATTAAAAATCAGCCTTACGATGTGATGCAATGTTGCAATGCCATTATGACGTGTTCGGGAACGGCAACGCTTGAAATCGCTTTGCTTGGAATTCCAATGGTGATTTGTTATCGCTTGAATTTGCTAACGTATCAACTGGGAAAATGGCTGGTTAAAACGCGCTTTATTGGTTTGCCAAATATCATTTTTGGTGAACAAATTGTCCGTGAGTTAATTCAAGATGATGCAACGGCTGAAAACTTAGCGAATGAAATTAAACGTTTATTGACCGATTCTGAAGCGATCCAAAATTGTCGCGCCGATTTAGAAATCGTGCGCGAAAAATTAGGAAAAGGGGGCGGTATTCAAAATATAGCGGCGTTAGTTTTAGAGATGTTGCAACGCTGATTTTAAGGCGTTTAAAAATGCTAAATTTTCATCTGCTGTTCCAACGGTGACTCGCAAACAATCTGTTAATAATCCGCCTTGTGGATGCACATTTTTAATCAAAACGCCCTGCTCTTTTATCGCTTCAAAAATTTTTGTCGCTTGATTTTCAGGGGTTTTAAATAAAATAAAATTCGCCGCGCTGTCGTAAGCGGTAATGCCATTTAATGAATTTAACGCCTTCAACATCAACGCTCTTTCGTTACAAATTGCGGTGGTTTGTTCATCAAAAACGGTTTTATTTTCAAGTGCAAATTGCACCGTATGTTGTGTTAACACATTGATATTATAAGGCAAACGGATTTTGTGTAATTCTTCAATAATCTCACATTCACCTACGATATAACCCAAACGCAAACCCGCTAAACCTAATTTTGAAACCGTCCGCATCACTAAAACATTATTTTCAACACGATTCATAAAACTGGCTTGATTTGCAAACGGTTCGTAGGCTTCATCAATAATTACCAAACCATTTGCGGCGTGAATAATTTGGTTTATTGCATTTTCATCAAATAAATTTCCCGTTGGATTATTCGGATAAGCAATAAAAATCACGGCGGGATTATATTGTTCAATCGCTAAAAGCATTGCAGGTAAATCTAATTCAAATTTATCCGTTAATGAAATGCCGTGATAATTTAAACCTAATGAAACGCTGATTTGTTTGTACATCACAAAACTCGGCGTTGTACTTAAAACGTGTGAATTTGGCGGCAAAGCCATTAACAATAATTGAATAATTTCGTCCGAACCATTGCCCAGCAACAAATCTAAATTTTCAGGAACATGATTTAATTTTTTTAACGTTTCTGTTAATTCGCTGGCTTGCGGGTCGGGATAACGATTTATCTCGCTGTCTTTTAACCGCGCAAACCAGTTTTGTTTGAGTTCTTCTGACCAAATGTAAGGATTTTCCATTGCATCGAGTTTAATAAAACCTTGCGCGTTAGCGACGTGATAAGCAGATAACGCTAATACTTCGGGACGAAAAAGCGTTTGAATTGTAAATTTTGACATTGAATTTTTAAAAGTGAGAAAAAGGAATGAGCGACATTTTAACAGACGAAAGCTGGATGCGTTATGCGATTCGATTGGCGCAACGAGCCGAAGAAAATGGCGAAGTTCCTGTTGGTGCGTTGCTGGTGCAAAATGAAAAAGTGATTGCCGAAGGTTGGAATCAAGTGATTGAATTTCACGATTCAACGGCTCACGCTGAAATTGTCGCAATTCGTCAAGCAGGAAAAAAAATTGAAAATTACCGTTTAATTAACACCACACTTTATGTCACGCTTGAACCGTGTGTAATGTGCATGGGGGCAATTAGTCATGCGCGAATTAAACGTTTAGTTTTTGGCGCATTCGATGAAAAACGCGGCGCGGTTTGCAATGCGTTACATTTAACAAACGCGCCATTTTTAAATCATCATATTGCATGGCAAGGCGGCATTTTAGAAGAAACCTGTTCGCAATTGCTGAAAGATTTTTTTACTCAACGCCGTCTTAAAACAAAAAAACCACGCATCGAATAAAATAGTATGTGGTTTTAGCGACATAAAATAAAAAAAGTTATCTCAATAAAGTCATCACGGTTTGTCCAGACTGATTAGCTTGCGCTAACATCGCTGTTCCCGCTTGTTGCAAAATTTGGGCGCGACTTAATGAAGCCGTTTCTTGAGCAAAATCCGCATCCATAATACGAGATTTCGCAGCCGATTGGTTTTCAATACCGTTTTGTAAATTAGAAATTGTCGTGGTAAAACGGTTTTGGGTTGACCCCAAATTTGAACGTTCTGTGTCAATAAATGCAATTGCTTTATCAATCGAATCAACTGATGACAACGCATAAGCTGTCGAAACACCATCAACTGCTGAAGAGGTATCAATCACTAATTTGTTGTTATTTACAAACGATTGTTTATCTGTGTTATTTGCGGCTTCTGTTTTTAACGGATTATTGACGTAAGAAGACGCTGCAATGGCTTTTGCTATATTTTGTGCCGCTAAGATTTTTTGTGCTTGTCTGTCAGCGCCAAAAGAACCTGTTACCGCTCGCGCCACAGAATCATTTAATACATTTGCCGCATTGGTGGCGCGTGAATCCACAATATCAATGGTGTCACCTGTCAACGTATTCATTGTTGAAGCAAAAATATTTTGACCCGCTGACGAAACATCAGCCGCTGCTGCTGTCGCAAGTTCAGTTGCCGTTGTTAATAATGATGCGGCTTGACTTGAACTGGTTGTTGCCGCGCCTTGAATGTTGGCATCAGTTGCAGAAATTGCACCGACTGCTGCGACATTTGCGCCATTTTCAGCGGTCACTTTATTTAAAAACGCATCTGAAATGATATTCAAACCGCGATTGGTTGAGGTTGTTGCCAAAATATTTGACGATGATGCCGCAAGTGCTGTTGAAGCGGCTACGTTTGCTAACGATGCGGCTCTAGCTAAAGACACATCGTTCGGTGATGCTGCTGCTAATTTTGCAGCTTCAACCGCCGCATTCGCCAATTTTGCCGCATTATTTGCGTCATTTAATTGCGTATCACCTGCTGCCGCACTTGACATATTCGTAATCGTTGACGCTAACGTTGAATCAATTGGCGGTGTGTCTGTAGGCGCAAGTGTTGATTTTGTAACAGGTGTTAATAATGTCGTCATGTTAGAAACAGCAACGCTAATACGGCTATTTGTATCAGTTGACGCGCCAACTTGAATGTTTAAACCGCCCGCTAAGTCACCATTCAGAATTTTTTTGCCGTTAAATTCGCTATTTTGAACAACGCGAATTAACTCTTCATTTAAGGCTTTAAATTCGGTTTGCATTTTTGAACGGTCTGATTCTGAAACGCCTGCGGTGCTTGATGATTGAATCGCCAAATCGCGCATGCGTTGTAACGTGTCAGTCAATGAACCTAACGCGCCTTCTGCGGTTTGTGTCAATGAAATGCCATCATTTGCGTTGCGTGCTGCGACGGTCATACCGCGAATTTGTGATGTCATTCGGTCTGCAATCGCTAAACCTGCTGCATCGTCTTTCGCATTATTAACACGAATACCAGAAGACAAACGTTGCATTGCGGTTGCTTGCGCGGTAGCCGAACTGTTTAAATTACGTTGTCCGTTAATTGAACCTAAGTTCGTATTGATGATAAGAGCCATGTTGCCTCCGAAATTTAACTAAATAAGTAATAAGCTGAGAAAATACGTCTGATAATGCGCCGCACGAATGTTGACGCGTAAAATCAGTTAAATTTCAGTCAGCATAATGAATGCCAACTTTTCATTTGGAGTTTAAAAATTTATGTTTGTTCTACACAGTTCCAATAAAACGGAAAATTTAGTTGCACAATTAGGTGTGGTCATTGAAACGTTGCCGCTCAAATCGCCATTTGCAAAAGAAATTTTCTTAATTCAAAGCCAAGGCATGGAACGTTGGCTTTCTCAACAACTTTCCCAACAATTCAAGGTCTGGGCGAATTACGAATTTTTATTTCCAGCCAAATTTTTTAACAGTGTCGCGCAAAAACTCGATAAAAAATTGAATGACGCATTATTTGACCGCCATAAAATGACGTGGCGAATTGAAAATAGTTTGCGTGATTTAAGTGGTGACAATGTTTTGCCATTGCAACATTATTTAGAAGGTGAAAATTCTGATTTAAAACGCTATCAACTCGCACAAGAACTGTCGCAACTTTTTGACCAATATCAAATGATGCGCCCTGATTTACTTGCCACATGGCACGAAAATAAATTGCTTTACGACACACCCGCAGAACGTTGGCAAAAAGCCTTGTGGCACGATATTACAGCGCAAATTGGCACGCAACATCGTGGCGCGTTGTGGCAAAAAGTGATTAACCAATTGTTGGATGCCGATGAAAATTTTTACGCGACCAAATTACCTGAACGAGTGATTGTTTTTGGCATTAACACGATGCCGCCGTTGTTTTTAGCCTTTTTGCACGGACTGTCAAAACATTGTCAGTTGCATTTATTTTTATTGAATCCATCGCAAGATTATTGGACAGATATTCCAACCAAACGAGCGCGTTTAAAACAAGAACCGCAAGAACAATATGATTCTCACCCACTGCTTTCTTCTTTAGGTCAGCAAGGACGCGAGTTTCAAGCGTTATTATTGGAACAAAATTTAACTGTAAAATTTGAACTGGATGATTTTGAAAGTATTGAAAATGCGACCACGATTTTAAATTTTTTACAAAATGATTTGCTGAACAATGAAGCTACGAAACATACTTTAAAATTAGACAATTCAATTCAAATTCATGCTTGCCATTCTCGAATGCGCGAAGTTGAAGTCTTAAAAAATCAGCTTATTCATGCGCTTGAACAGGATAAAACGCTCGAATTACGCGACATCGTTGTTATGGCTCCTGATATTCAAAATTATGAACCGTTTATTTCAGCGGTTTTTCACGATATTCATCACACCATTGCAGATAGAAGTTTGCGTTTGAGTAACCATGCGCTGGATATTTTTATTCGTTTTTTGCATTTATCGCAAAGTCGTTTTGGTTGGCAAAGCGTATTGGATTTGCTCGCAGAACCGATGGTTTACACGCATTTTGATTTGTCAGAAACCGATTTAGCGTTGATTCGGCATTGGGTTTTAGAAACGCAAGTGCGTTGGGGAAAATCAGGCGAACATAAAGCAGAATTGGATTTGCCGAATTTAGACGAAAACACTTGGCAAGCGATGCTCAATCGGTTGTTTATCGGCTATGCGGTCGGCGATGTCGGTGAGTTTGTACACGATATTTTGCCGTATCCACATCTTGAAGGTTCATCAGCGTTGGCATTAGGTGGATTACATGATTTTTTACAATTACTTTTTAATGCCAGTGATAATTTTAAAACCGCGCAATCACTCAATTCGTGGCGATTATGTTTATTTGATTACGCCGACGTTTTACTTGCCAACGTAAATGCGATTGACCGTCAACAAGTCAATGAATTATTAGATGAATTGCCAGACCAACTGACACATTTAAGTGATGATTCTGTCGCCTTACAGGTGATTATTAGTTGGCTAGAAAGTCGCGTCGAAGAACGAAAATCCTCGAATGGTTTTTTGCGCGGACAATTAACGTTTTGTTCAATGCTGCCAATGCGTTCAATTCCTTTTAAAATCATTGCGTTATTGGGTATGAATGACGGTGAATTCCCCAAAATTGACCGACAACCGACCTTTGATTTAATCGCACAACATTTCCGAAAAGGCGACCGTTCACGCCGAAATGATGACCGTTATCAATTTTTAGAAATTTTGCTTTCGACACGCGAAAAATTGATTTTGACTTATGTTGGGCAATCGCAAAATCATAATGAAAAAATCCCGCCGTCCGTCATTATTAGCGAATTACTCGACATTTTGCTTGAATCGTATCGCGTTGAAAATTTAACCGTTTTTCATCCATTGCACGGTTTTAGTCGGCGTTATTTTGATGGTTCAGAGTTAAATTTACGCAATTATTCACAGCGCGATTTTGAAACCGCCAGCGCGTTAAATTCGCCAAAATCACCGCTTGAAAAATGGTGGGATGGCAAATTGCATTGTTCAGAAGAACAAGTAATTGAACTAAATGATGTATTTTCATTTTTCAAAAATCCGCAAAAACATTTTTTACGACGACAATTAACCGTCAAACTCAAAACGCTCGACAGTATTGTCGATGAACGTGAACCGTTTGACCTTGACCGATTAGAAAAATATCACGTTCATAATGCGTTATTAGAAGCCCATTTACGAGATGAAATCGTGTCTGTTAAACGCTTAAAAGCACAAGGTTTGTGGCTTTCAGGTGTTTTAGGAGATTTAGAATTTGAGAAACAAAATGCTGAAATTGGCGCATTTTCTGAAAAAATTAAGGCTCAAAAATTAGGCGAACGAATTGAAGATGTAGTGATTGATTTTTATATTGATGGTTTTCGATTAACGGGTAAATTATCAAATTGTTATGAAAATGGCAGTTTGTTTTATCGTTATACGTCATTGAAAGGAAAAGATTTTATTTGTGCATTGTTACATCATTTGGTTATCAACCAAGTTGCGCCACAAACCACTTTTTTATTTAGTCGCAATGATAAAGAGGCAAAGTTAAACGAATTAGTTTTCGCGCCTGAACTGGCTAAAAATGATTTGCTGATTGAATTACTCAAAATTTATCAGAATGGTTTGCAACATCCAGAAGCCTTTTTTACAGAAGCCTTTTTTGCGTATTTGAAAGCTGAAAAAGACCGTTTAAAAGCTGCAAAAGGGAAATTATTTTATGATTTAGAAACAGAATATGAAATTGAATTACAACGTTTTTTTGATGAAAAAACGGTTGAGAATGCGTTAAACGATGAATTTGAAGAAACGTGCAAAACGTTTTTGAATCT
>CAIVBX010000250.1 GCA_903904275.1 uncultured Pseudomonadota bacterium | reverse complement strand
CACTAGGACTTTTACACGAAAAAAACAACGAGGTTTTACTTGTTTTTTACGATGAACCGCTCCCCGATTTTTATTTGTCATCAATAGATAATTCTAATTTAGGCGCGGTGGCTTTGGCTTTAAAAGTAACTTTAACAGGCGAAGGTTTGTCGTTGCGATTGGATAAAAAATCTGCCGTTAAAAATACGGGCGACCATGCTTTTCAAATCAGAACTTTTCGTAATTTTATGAGGGGCGATGAAAATTCGTTAATTTTAGGAAATCACAGACAGAGTTGGGAATGGCGAAAAATATAGTCGAAAAGTTGTCGTATGGCTGGCGACTTTTCGCAACAGGATTTAGCTTTTTTAGTTTCGGGGTAGGCGGTTTATTGTTACGTTTGTTTGTATTTCCAGCACTATCTTTTCTTAGTGGGAATTCAAAACAAAAAATAAGTCGCTGTCAAAAAGCAGTTCATTACAGTTTTTATATTTTTATCGGTTTAATGCACCGAATAGGCGTGATGACGTATGAAATTCACGGTGTCGAAAAGCTAAATCGCGCGGGACAATTAGTTATTGCAAATCATCCGACATTAGTAGACATTGTTTTTCTGATTAGTAGAATTAAGCAAGCGAGTTGTATCGTCAAAGCGAAGTTGTGGAATAATTTGTTTATGCGAGGTTCAATAATCAATGCGGGTTATATCAGCAACGGCGATTCGGAACAGATGATTGCCGAATGTGTTGCGTGGTTAAAATCGGGCGGTTGCATAATTATCTTCCCTGAAGGCACACGCTCTCAACCTGATGCGTCATATCGTTTTCAACGTGGTGCGGCGAATATCGCATTGCAGGCAAATGCGATTGTAACGCCCGTAACATTAACTTGTTCACCTAGTACATTAACAAAATCTGAACGTTGGTATCAAATTCCTTATCGGCGATTTCATTTAACAATGCGGGTTGGCGCCGATATTGAGCTGGATGAATTTATAAAAATTCTCCCGCGTTCGATTGGCGTGCGGCGATTTACCGAATATCAACAAAATTATTTTACTCAACAAAAAGACGTTTTATAAACATGGAAAATGAATTAAAAGAGCTGATTATCGAGGTGCTAAACCTCGAAGACATTAGCATCACGGATATAGATAGCAATATGCCTTTGTTCAATGATGGGTTAAATTTGGATTCGATTGACGCATTGGAATTGGGCGTGGCTATTCGCAAAAAATACAACATCAATATCGATACTGAAAAAGATGACGTGGTGAAGATTTTTTCTTCTGTCACCTCGTTAGCTGATTACATTCAAACTTCAAGAAAATAAAAATAATGAAAGAACGCGACGAGATTTTAGCCACCCTCAAAACCATCATGGTGGAACTGTTTGAAATAGACGAAAATAAAATTACTTTAGACGCGAGGCTTTACGAAGATTTGGATTTTGACAGCATTGATGCAGTCGATATGATTGTGAAACTAAAAGAAATTACGGGGAAATCCGTGAAAGTTGAAGATTTCAAAACTGCGTTGACAATCGGTGATATTGTTGAAGCCGTCCACAAAATGCTGAACGATTAAAATCGAAATGCGTCTTTTGGCAAACGGCATTCTGGGTATTTTAACGCTGCTTTATCCGCTTGCAGTTTTTTACGGCAACCAGTTTTTAGAGCCGTGGAAAATCGCTGCAATGTTAATTATGTTGTTGTCGATTAGATTGGTGTTCAGTTATCCAAATAAAAATTGGACTACGCTGTTATTGCTGGCAGGAATAGGTTATTCACTCTTTGCAATGTGGAGCAATCAATTGAGCGTTTTGCGTTTTTATCCTGTTTTGGTGAATGCGTTAATGTTGCTGATTTTTGGTCGGAGTTTATTTTCAACGCAAAGTTTGGTTGAAAGAATCGCCCGATTGCAGCATCCTGATTTACCTACTCAAGGCATTATTTACACTCGTCGAGTGACGCAAATTTGGTGTGGATTTTTCATTATAAATGGAACGATTGCTTTTATTACGACTCATTTAAGTTTAGAAATTTGGAGTTTGTACAACGGGTTAATCGCTTATTTTTTGATGGGGATTTTATTTGCCGCTGAATATCTCGTCAGAATCAAAACCCAAAATTATGTCCGTTAATTTGTTGCTGCTGTCACGTTTTCTGACTGAAGAAATATCCTCTGACACTGTTATTTCGCGTCATTTTGGATGTGATTATTCAGCACATCAATTTAAATCTACGGTTAAATTTTGGGTTGAAAAATTACAAGTTCAGCCATTTCAAAATTATGCTTTATTTACTAACGACGCTTATCCATTCGCTGTTTTATTATTTGCCCTATTGCACGCTAACAAACAAATTTGGATAGCACCTGATAGTTTACCAGCCACAGCGCAGAATTTATCACAACATTGTGAATTGCTCGGCGATTGGCAAAATCATGAAAATTTCAATTACAACTTGGATGTTGCCGATAATTTCACGCAAACGTTATCACCCTTGAATCCTTTTGAGCCGCAACTGGTTATTTTCACGTCGGGTTCAACGGGCGAACCCAAACAAATCCCGAAATGTTTAAATCAATTTCAACTTGAAATAACGACGCTCGAAAAATACTGGGGACATAAATTAAACAAAGCGACAGCTTTGGCAACCATTAGTCATCAACACATTTACGGCTTGCTTTTTCGCGTGTTGTGGTCGTTGTCGGCAGGACGATGTTTTTACAGCCAAATGTTCAAAAATCCTGAATCTTTATTAAATGCCGCACAAGATAAATCTGCTTATTGGATTGCGAGTCCAGCCCATTTAAAACGATTAGATTCACATTCGCCTTGGACTGAAATTGCCAGCTTGAAGACAATTTTTAGTTCAGGTGGCACATTACCCAAAAATGCCGCACAACAAATAGAGCAATGTGGAAAACAAGCGGTGATTGAAATTTACGGTAGTTCAGAAACGGGCGGAATTGGATGGCGGCAGCAAAATGAATGCTGGCAATTATTTGATGGGTTGACGTTAAACGGTCTTAAATTACGCTCGCCTTATTTGAACAGTGACTATGTTAAGCTCGATGATAAAATTGAATTAGTTGATGTTGGACGATTTATTCTCAATGGACGTGCTGACAGAATTGTGAAAGTTGAAGAAAAGCGATTGTCATTAACGGCATTAGAACAGCATTTAATAGCACAGCAATTCATTGAAAACGCTCATACTTTTGTCATCACAAAAAATCGAGACATTGTTGCGGCAGTTGTTGTGTTGAATTCACACGGATTTGATACATTGAAAAATCGCGGTCGAAACCAAGTTATTAAACAATTACGTAACAAACTTGAGATAGGATTTGAGGCGGTCGTTTTACCTCGAAAATGGTTGTTTGTGAATTCGCTCCCTTTAACAAATCAAGGCAAAATCAATCAGTCGATGTTAAAAAATCTGTTGGATTTTGACAGCGAGAAATTTCCGCAAGTGCTTGGTTTTGAAATATTGCAAGACGAAATTAAGCTCAATCTTAAAGTGCCTAAAAATTTACGTTATTTTACCAATCATTTCGCGAATTACCCGATTTTGCCAGGTGTGGTGCAATTGGCGTGGGTCGAACATTTCAGCAAATTATTTTTTGCCATTGATAACGCATTTTCAAATATGGAAGTGCTTAAATTTGTCCAAAAGATTCAGCCTAATGACGAATTAACACTGACCTTAAATTGGAAATCAGAGCAGAAAAAGTTGTATTTTAATTTTAGTTCAGAGCTTGGCACACATAGTTCTGGGCGGATAGTTTATGGTGGTAATCAATGAACGTTTGCATCGTCATTCCTGTTTATAACCATGAAATGGCAATTCCTCATGTGGTGGCGAAATTAAAAAACTTCGGCATTCCAACGCTGTTGATAAATGATGGCAGTTCGGCAATTTGCACTCACGTTTTGACTAATTGTGTTGAATACGAATCGAGTTGGCTCACCTTAATTAACCGATTCCAAAATGGCGGCAAAGGTGCGGCGGTGCTAGAGGGTTTCAAAACCGCCCACACGTTGGGATTTACGCACGCCATTCAAATTGATGCCGACGGACAGCATGACTTTAACGATATTCCAAAATTTATTGACGCAAGTCAAAATCATCCGACGGCGTTGCTTTTGGGGCAACCGCTATTTGACAAAAATGCGCCGAAAAGTCGTGTTTATGGTCGCCGAATCACCAATTTTTGGGTGGCAATAAATACGTTATCGCTGTCTATTGGCGATGGAATGTGTGGTTTTCGATTGTATCCGTTGGACGCGGTAAAAGTGTTAATGGATACCACGCAAATAGCGAAACGCATGAATTTTGATATTGATATTCTAGTGCGTTTGCATTGGCAAAATGTAAACATCATCAATATTCCAACGAACGTTATTTATCCTTATGATGGCATTTCGCATTTCAAATTGTGGCGGGACAATCTTATGATTTCAAAAACGCACGCCAAATTATTTTTTGGAATGTTGATGCACATTCCGCAATTACTCAAACGGCATTTTGCATGAAAAAATCCGCACATTGGTCAGAGCTGGGTGAATGGAGTTTGGTTTGTGGAATGCGTTTTTTATTGTGGGTTTATTTGATATTTGGGCGTGGTGTTTTGCAGTGTTTTTTATTTCCAATCGTTAGCGGTTATTGGTTGGCTAATCATTCTGCCCGACAAGCAAGTCGGGACTTTCTTAATCGTGTGGCAACCGTTTTTCCCGAAGCAAATCGTTACAACAGTTATCAACATTTTATTAGTTTTGCGAATGCAATTATCGACAAATTAGCGGCGTGGTCAGGTTTGGTGTCGCTAGATGATGTGATTTTTCAAGGACGAGACGATTTATTTGTTGAGTTGAAGAAAGGTCGTGGTGCCGTTTTATTAGGTTCACATTTGGGTAATCTTGAAGTTTGTCGCGTGATTGCCGATTTGGATAACTCCGTTCAAATTAACGTGTTAGTGCATACGAAACACGCCGAAAAATTTAATCAATTGTTAACGCAAACAAATAAGAATAGCGGTTTAAATTTAATTCAAGTCACTGAAATCAACGTTGCCACAGCGATGTTTTTGAGTAATAAAATTGATGCGGGTGAATTAGTCATTATCACCGCTGACAGAACATCCGTGAATTTGAATCCGCGCGTGAGTCGCGTTAAATTTTTGGGCGAAGAGGCTGCATTTCCACAAGGGGCATTTATTTTAGCTTCGTTGCTCAAATGTCCCGTGTACACTTTGTTTTGTTTGAAGCGGCACAATAAATACGTCATTTCCTTTGAGCATTTCAGCGACGAGTTACATTTTCCCCGAAAAAATCGTGAACAAGCGATACAGCAAACAGTTCAACATTATGCACAATGTTTGGAGCGACATTGTTTAAATGCACCGTTGCAATGGTTTAATTTTTTTGATTTTTGGGCAGCAAAATGAAGTACAAAAATACCGTAGTTTTTGATGGTCAACATGTGACGATTGCCGAAATTTGCCAAATCGCCCATCAACACGCGACCGTTGAATTGGGGCAACAACCTGAATTTATGGAACGCATCGACAAAGGCGCACGATTTATTGATACGTTGTTGAAAGAAGAGGGTTTTGTTTATGGCGTGACGACGGGGTATGGCGATTCTTGCACTGTATCAATACCACTTCATTTGGTCGAACAACTACCTAAAAAACTTTATACTTTTCATGGTTGTGGGTTAGGAAATCATTTTGACGTAAAACAAACTCGTGCCATTTTAGCCGTGCGATTGACCAGTTTAGCGCGTGGTTATTCGGGCGTGCGATACAAATTATTGCAACAACTAGAAGAATTATTGCGAAACGATATTTTACCGATGATTCCACAAGAAGGCTCAGTCGGAGCGAGTGGCGATTTAACGCCATTGTCTTATGTGGCAGCTGTTTTGGCGGGTGAACGGAACGTTTTTTATCAAGGCGAAAAGCACGCTACCGCCACAATTTTTTCGTTATTAAATATCAAGCCATTGACGTTGAAACCTAAAGAAGGGTTGGCGATTATGAACGGTACAGCAGCGATGACTGGAATTGCGTGTTTGGCTTATCAACGAGCAGCGTATTTGTCGCAATTAAGCACACGAATTACGAGCTTGGCTTCAGTTGCATTAGACGGCAACGCCTATCATTTTGACGAAAAATTATTTTCGGTAAAACCGCACGCGGGACAAAATAAGGTTGCGGCACGATTGAGGTCAGATTTGCAGTTGCAAGCCAGAGCGCTCCGCAATGACACTCGTTTGCAAGACCGTTATTCTCTGCGTTGTGCGCCGCATATCATTGGAGTTTTGGAAGATTTTTTGCCTTGGCTGGCAACACAAATCGAAAATGAATTGAACAGCGCAAACGATAATCCAATTATCGATGCGGAGGGTGAACACGTTTTACATGGTGGGCATTTTTATGGTGGACACATTGCTTTTGCAATGGATAGCTTAAAAATTGCAGTTGCCAATTTGGCAGATTTAATGGATAGACAAATGGCACAATTGATGGATTCAAAATTTAATAATGGTCTACCAGCGAATTTATCGGGCGCAAAAGGTGAACAAGTTTTGTTAAATCATGGCTTCAAAGCCTTGCAAATTGCTGTTTCAGCGTGGACAGCCGAAGCTCTAAAATTGACTATGCCTGCGAGCGTTTTCTCACGTTCAACAGAATGTCATAATCAAGACAAAGTAAGCATGGGAACGATTGCAGCACGAGATTGTATTCGGATTTTGGAATTAACTGAACAGGTTGCGGTAGCCGTTTTAATAGCTTCTGTTCAAGGCGTAGAATTGCGTGGAAATACTTCATTAAGTCCATCGCTTCAAAATACCATTAAACAATTACGGCAATATAGTCCATTTCTGAGCGTTGATCGTGCATTGGAAAAAGAACTGCGAGAATGTTTGGTGTTAATTCAAAATCAACAGTTGGTTTTGTATGCTTAAAGAATTTTATGCAGAAGTAGATATAAACATTCCCTTTCATGATGTGGATATGATGGAAATTGTTTGGCATGGACATTATGTAAAATATTTTGAAATTGCACGCTGTGTATTGCTGGATAAAATAGATTACAACTACAAGAAAATGCGTGATTCTGGTTATGGATGGCCCGTAATTGATTTGAGAATTCGCTATGTGAAACCTATATTTTTTGGGCAGACTATTACGGTACGAGCCGAAATTGTTGAATGGGAAAATCGCTTGAAAATACGTTATTTTATTTTTGATAAATTTACTCGCATAAAACTGACAAAAGGTTATAGCGTTCAAGTTGCAGTGAATTTAGAAACACAAGAAATGTGTTTTGTTTCTCCCGCTATTTTGTTGAGTAAATTAGGCGTAGATATTTCGTTATGTTCATAAAAGTTTTGTTGTTATACCTTTCGGTAGTTGGGCAAATTTTTTCTGATGAAAATACTCTGAATCAAATTTCTACTCGTTTAGTAAAATCACTCATTGTTCAAGGTGATTTTAAGCAAGAAAAAAAGCTAAAAATGTTGAACAAGCCTTTAATTTCAACGGGGAAATTCACTTATCATCAACACAAAGGCGCAATTTGGAAAACATTAACGCCCGTTTCGACGTTGGTTTTAATGAACGAATCAACTTTATTGACAGAGCAAGGTGAGCAAGCTATTCCTGAAGCGTTTGCGAATGTTTTCAAAGCAATGCTGAGTGGTGATTTTAAGAATTTAGAGAGTCATTTTTTTGTTATGGCGACAAATCACGAAACATCGTGGCAAATCGAACTCAAGCCAAAAGATGAGCTGTTGCAAAGAATCATTAGCACACTTACGTTGACAGGCGACACGGAGCTTCGTAGTTTAGACATCGCTGAAGTTGGTGGCAATTCAACATTTATTTCATTCGATAAAACCACACACTCCTCACAATTAAGTTTGGAACAAGAAGGTGATTTTGAACCTCTACAACCCTAAACGTAATGCCTTAATCTGGCTGATTGGAATGATTGTTGTCGGAATTTTTGGCTATCAGGTTTTGACAAAAAACTGGCTAGAAACGGGTTTTATGGCGTTGTTACCAAAGAGCGAGCAACAACCAGATATTGCCAAAGCAATTCAAAAACACAACGAACATAATAATAAAAAAGTTATTTGGCTAGTTGGTGCAGCAACGTCACAAGAGGCAATTTCACACGCTCGACAACTCAAACAACAAATTGAAAAAAGCCAATTGTTTGGCAAAATAACGTTAGAATTTCCCCAGCAACAAGCTGTCAAAAACTATCAACAACTTTTTTCATATCGGTATCAGTTGTTAGATTCAAAATCGAAAATGATTTTGATGACAAATCCTGAACAGCTAATGTTCCAAAATATAGAGTGGCTAAATGCACCTTTTGGACAAATGCAAACGCTTAATTTTGAACACGATCCTACGTTGTTATTTAGTCGTTTTTTCAGCTTGCAAAATCCCATTAAATTAAATTTAGAACAAGGAATTGTGATATTACCTGACAGAAATCAGGTTTTTGCATTGTTGTTGACTGAATTGGAAAATGAACAGTTACCACTTGATAAACTGGAAGATTTACTAGATTTGGTAAATCACACAACTGAGCAATTAAAAGCATCGCACAGTGAATTGTTAGTCACGGGAATGCCTTTATTTACAGCGCACGGTTCGCAATCTGCTCAACAAGAAATTTCTACGGTTGGCGTAGGTTCTAGCGTAGGCATTATGATTTTATTGTTGACGACATTTCGCAGCATTCGACCATTATTATTATCGGCGTTAGCTATCGGCAGTGGTCTATTTGCAGCGTTAATTATCAGCCTATTGTTTTTAGGGAAAATTCATATCTTGACGTTGGTTTTTGGCGCAAGTTTAATCGGTGTAGCTGATGATTACGCACAACATTTTTTGTGTGATAGTTTTGGCGAAAAGAATTGGAATCCGAGTGATAGTTTGCGGTTTATTTTCCCTAGTCTTTCTTTCGGGTTGTTAAGTACGCTGTTGAGTTATGCAGGTTTAAGTTTTTCACCGTTCCCAGGTTTGCAAGAAGTGGCTTTGTTTTCTGCTATTGGATTAGTTGTTGCCTGGCTTACGGTAGTCTTGTTATTCCCGTTGCTCTTAACAGGATTTACTTTCAATCATGAACCCGAAATTCTTAAATTGGCTATATTTTGGGAGCGTGATTTGTCGGGTTGGATTTTTAAAAATCGGCTTTGGATAGGTTTTGTGTTGATTATTTTTATCGTGGGTGGTTTATTAAAATTAACGCCCAAAGATGATATTCGTCTTCTACAATCCGCTCCTGTCGAATTACTTCAAGTAGCTGAAAAAATTAAAAAATTATTGCCTGTAACCCGCGATAATCAATTTTTTTTAGTTTCAGGTAAAAATCAAGCCGCATGGCATCAAAATGAACAAACATTATTAAATCGTTTATATGCGTTGAAAGAGCAAAAAATGCTGACGAATTACGAAGGTGTGAGTAATTACTGGATGACTGAAAACCAGCAGCGCGAAAATTATCAAATTTTAAAACAGTCGCTTTACGATTCGGGTTTGTTGAAACGTTATATGTTAGAACTTGGGTTTAATAAAACGGCTGTCAAATCTGAGCAACAAAAATTTGCCGAAGCCGAAAATAACATTTTATCTTTTTCTGAATGGTTCGCTTCTGCTGATGAAAGTAAGCAACAATTATGGTTGGGTTGTGATTCTGGTAGCTGTCAAAGTACCGTTTCTTTAACTGGAATTACTGATATTGAAAAATTAAAAATGCTGCAAAAATTGTCAGGTGTTGTCTTTGTTGATCAAGTCGAACAATTATCGGAAATATTTGCTCGTTACAGAATTAAAACTAGTGCTTTATTAGCAGTGACAGCGAGTCTGGTTTTAGTGATTTTTGGATTTAGATTTGGTTGGCGAAATGCGTTTGGCATTATGTCTATTCCAATTATTGCCTTGGCAACGTCATTAGCTGCTTTGAGTTGGTTTAATCAATTATTCAGCCTATTCAATTTGTTTGCATTGTTGTTGGTATTAGGAATCGGTGTTGATTACGGATTATACTTTTTTATGGCTGGAAATCGTCGGGTTAGCACTTCTTTGGGGGTAATACTTTCAGCATTGACCACATTATTGGCATTTGGTTTGTTGGCCACAAGTTCAACTGAAATCGTTCATGCTTTTGGTTTTACTATTGCTGTTGGAATAGTGGCAGCTTTAATAAGTGCGCCACTAGTGGGTAGATTTTCGGATGAGTTGTAAAAATTTAATTTGGATTAAAAAATAACAAAATGAAATTAAAAGATAAAGACGTTGAAGCAGGTTATTTATATCTGACAAGTGCCAATCAATATCGTGTTGTATTGGCAATGAAAGGGGAATTTATGATTTATGCACCTAGCTTGGAAAAAATTGCACCATTAAATTCAAATTCAACAATGCCATTTGATAATCAGCCATTCAAGAAATGTCAAATTGTCACGTTTGCGAAAAAGGATTATCAAGTTTTCAATTTCAATGGAACTGATGCAATCAAACACAAACTCAATGAGGTGCAACTAGCTGAAACAATTGCACAATGTAATGCTAAATCAGCGATGGTGGCATTATGATTCATTTTGTTAATGGCAATCCTGTTAAAGCACCTTTCCCAGAAGAATTTGAACAAATCATTTTTGCATTAGGCTGTTTTTGGGGAGCTGAACGTAAATTTTGGCAACAAAAAGGCGTGTACAGTACAGCAGTCGGTTACATCGGTGGTAACACTGAAAACCCTACCTATAAAGAAGTTTGTACGGGT
>CAIVBX010000249.1 GCA_903904275.1 uncultured Pseudomonadota bacterium | reverse complement strand
GTCGCCTTCTGATTCAAACTGCGTTGAAATTAAATACAGCACAGACTTTGCACGAATAACCATGATGTTGACGCTATCGGTTAAATCGCGGTGGTCGTCGAACAATTGGCAAAAACGGTGGTCAAGATTTGGACGGATTGATTTTGTGATTTGAGTTGAATTTTTCATGAACGGATACCTTTGCTAAGAATGGTTAAACCGTCACACAATACTGCGAAGTGATTGGCGGCGGAGTTGAGTGGGTTCGCAGTATCTCTACAAGGTGAGACCAGCCACAAGGACTGCCCAAACAACTCCACCATTACATTTGATAGCTCGCTAAACAAATTTGTTGAGTGAGTAAATTTTTGGCGTAAAAAAACCGCTTTCAATTGCGGTGCGTGAACACCTTGTATAAACAGGCTGCGAAACCCGACCTCGATGTTTCGAGGTGGGGGTATCTTAGTGACGCTGGGGGTACAAGTCAATTTCATTATTGAAAGCTCCCCACCAATTTACGAATATCCTCAACGCGCCATGCTGTGGTTCGTTGACCTAGTTTTACAGGTTGTGGGAATCTGCCTGATTTCACACCTGCCCACCATGTTGATTTACCCACTGGGATAAGTGGCGCGTTATTTTTATCGCCTACGATTTGCCAGATTCTTAAAAATCCAGTGTCTGATAATGTACCCATAAGATTTGCTCCATCTCGTTAAAAGTGTAGCAATCTTATGAATCTGTAATGAGCTGTTGGACGATTTCGGTTTTTATTTCCCGATTTCGGTTTTACTCCAAAGCGTCTGGAATTTGTTTAAGTATGCTTCTAATTGTGTCGTCATCAATTTTTTGACCAGTTTGTGATTCAACAATTTTCTGAATGTTTCCCGCCATACCGCGCTCTTGTGAATCAAGGTTATTTTTTTTACAAAGTGCTTCAATGATAAGTAAGAATGATTTGCGGGCTTTGGCTGATACGGGGTTATTTAATTTTGTTTGGTGTGATTGTGATTCTTTTAGTTGCTGAATTTCGTTTTTCAATAACTGATTATCAAACGCTATCTTTTTGTACATTTCCTGCAAATTATCACTAGAACCGCTAATGAAAACTCTAGGAATGATGCCTTTATTTTCTTTTATGACAGCCCGTAAGTGATTTACTTTTCTTGAAACTAATGCGTCTATATCCGATTCTGTAAACATCCAGTGATTAAGAATATCACCACCGTCATAACCACGTTGATATAACCATCCGCGTAATTCACAAAATTCAATATAGGTTTCATGGGGAAGGATTTTCTCATCTAAATTTCGTTGAATTTTTGCAGTTTTTAACCGTTCTAATTCCACAGCATTCAATAATCGTACTTCAAACTCTTGAACGTGTTTAGCCAATGCCACTATAAGTTTTGGGTCATATTCTGTCCCATCCCATCCTTCAGGTTCGCTAATGTCCGATTCACCTGAATACCACATATCTAAAGCAATCAATTCAGCTGCTTGCCGAATGTTTAAATGATAAATTCCCCAATTGGGGATAGCGACTAAATCTTGTTTTTCATGTTCCCACATGATGTATTCGTGATTTTGCTCTTCATCGCCAATATCAAATGTCATAAACACCGCCTTAGTGTCCAAGCCTTAAAAAGAAAACTAAGCCAATCGGTAAGGCATATCCGACTTATCGCCCCGTCGGGCTAGGCTTAGTTATTTGGTGATTTGAGCGTGTCTAAATAATCTGCCCATGACTGCATCATTTTTCGGCGTTCTGGTAGATGTTGCGCTCTGTTGTATGCCGCCTTAATTCGATTACGTTCAGCATGGGATAGTTGCCGTTCAATCATGTCAGAATTAAAACCTTGTTCATGTAATAAGGTACTGGCAGTGGTTCTAAAGCCATGTGCTGTGTGTTGACCTTGATACCCCATTCGACGTAATGCCGCGCCAATTGATTCACGGCTGATATGTGGTTCGTTGGATTTACCTTGATTGCTTGCAAAAACATACTGCCCCGAACCTGTCAGTGGGTAAATATCGCGTAATAAAGTGATTGCTTGTGTGCTTAACGGAACAATATGCGCGTCCTTCATTTTCATTTTATCAGCGGCAATTCGCCATTCAGCGGCATCTAAATCAAATTCACTCCATTCTGCCATTGCTAAATTAGCAGGTCGTGCAAATATCAATGGTTGTAATTGCAAAGCCGTTCGCACAACAAAATTGCCACCATAAGAATCAATATCACGAAGCAATTGCCCTAATGGTTTGGGTTCGGTAATTGCGGCAAAATGTCCTTTTACTGGTGAAGGTAACGCGCCACGCAAATCAGCCGTTACGTCACGTTCGGCACGTCCTGTAGCGATACCATAACGAAGTGCTTGCCCAATAAGTTGCTTGGCGCGTGCCGCTGATTCCAACGCGCCACGGTCAACAATACGTTTCAAGGTTGCTAAAACCTCTTGCGCTGTTAATTCTTTAACGGGTCGATTACCAAGCCACGGATAAACATCACGTTCTAAACGTTGCTCCACATGGTTTAAATGGCTTTCACTCCAGCGTTGACGATTGTTCTCAATAAATTCTTTGGCAATGGCAGAAAAGGTATTTTCCAAACTGCCCGTTTTTTCAGCCTTGCGTTTCAAAGATGGGTCGATACCGTCAGCAAGTTGTGAACGTGCCTCGTCGCGTTTGTCGCGTGCTTGTTTCAAACTTGTTTCGGGATACACTCCAAGAGCTAATGTTTTTCGTTTGCCACCAAAACGGTAATCCATCCGAAAATACTTTGAACCATTTTGATTGATTAACAAGTACAAACCTTTTTCGTCTGACAGCTTGTAAGGTTTATCAGCATTGGGTTTTGTGTTCTTGCAGGCGGTATCTGTGAGAGCCATG
>CAIVBX010000248.1 GCA_903904275.1 uncultured Pseudomonadota bacterium | reverse complement strand
GCCGACAATTGGCGGTCCACTTGCACCTGATTCACGGTATAAATTTTCGCCAATCGGTTCTAAACCTGCCAAATTCACAAAATTGGCGGTTTGAATTTGTCCCACGTTATTTGGAACAGGATTCACTGTTTCCAAAACAGAAACCGTACCATCTGAACCAATTGAAACGCTCAAAGCGGTATTCGGAATGGTGATTGATGGATTCAACACTAAACCGTTTGCGGTCACAATTTGACCATTTTGGTCTAGTTTCAACGAACCATCACGAGTATAAGTTGTTGTACCGTCAGGCATGGTGATTTGTAAAAAACCACGTCCGTTAATGGCTAAATCCAATTGGTTGCCAGTTTGTTCAACGTTGCCTTGAAGATGCAATTTTTCAGTTGCCATAACTTTGACACCTGTACCTAGTTGCAAACCTGTTGGCAATTGACTCGTTTGTGATGTTTGTGCGCCAACTTGACGCATATTTTGATACATCAAATCTTGAAATACAGGGCGTTCTTTTTTAAAGCCTGTTGTGTTCACGTTTGCTAAGTTATTTGAAATAACTGCCATGCGGGTTTGTTGGGCATCAAGTCCTGTTTTTGCAACCCATAGTGCGCGTTCTGTCATGAGTGTTCTCCGAAAGTGTTAGTTGTTTTCTCTAAATTATCAGCACTATCTATGCCAGTGAAATTACATTTGAAGCAATTTCGCACCCGCCGCAGAATTTTCTTTAATGTTTTTCATTACGTTTGATTGCATTTCAAAATTACGCGCTAATTCAATCATATCAACCATTGCACCAATCGCGTTGACATTACTACCCTCAATCATACCTTGAGCAATTTGAACGCTTGGATCATCACTTTGTGCTGAACCGTCTTTTATATACGTCAAACCATCAGTGCGTTTTTCGACGTTTTTAATATCAGGTTTAATCAATTTGATTTTTGCTACATCAACTAATGGAACGTTTGCAGGTTCTCCAAAAGGACGAATACTGATTGTGCCATCACGACCAATGACCAATTTTTCATTTGGTGGCAGCACAATCGGTTGCCCTTCGCTGCTTAACACGGCCAAACCTGAACCCGTTTGCAATTGACCATCAATTGTAGTTTTTAAATCGCCAGCTCGTGTGTAGGCTTCTTTACCTTTGCTATCTTGGACAGCAAAAAAACCGTCACCGTTAATAGCAATGTCTAAATCATTTCCTGTTGCTTGCAAACCACCTTGTGAAAAATCCGTACCTGGTTTTTCTGTCATCGCATAAACCCGCGTCGGATAACCATCACCAAAAACGGGCATACTGCGAAATTGTTCTAAATCGGATTTGAAACCTGTTGTTTGTGAATTTGCCAAATTGTTGGCATTTGATGTTTGCGCGAGCATCGTTTGTGTCGCGCCAGTCATCGCAATAAAAAGACTGCGATCCATAAATTTCTCCGTTTAACAAACTGTGGGCATAAATCATCATGCCCACGAAATAAAAAACTAAATTCGCATAATCGTATCGAGCAACGATTTTTCCGTTGAAACGGTTTGTGAGTTAGCTTGATAGGCTTGTTGCGCGACAATCAATTTCACTAATTGTTCTGACAAATCGACGTTTGAATTTTCAAGTGATGACGAACGAATGACACCGAAGTTGTTATCACCACCTGCACCGTAAATTGGATTACCCGAAGCGGCGGTTGCTAACCAAGTTGTACCGCCAACTTTCGCTAAATCTTGATTATCCGCAAAACGCGCACAAGCAACTTGACCTAATGGTTTTGAAAAACCATTACTGTATTTTGCAGAAATAATCCCTTTGGTATCAACGTCAATACCAGTCAAATTACCTACAGCCATACCGTCTTGATTCAAATTATTAACGGTGAATGCAGATGTAAATTGTGTTGTACCACCCAAATCAATACTAATTGTTTGTGCGGCAACTTGATGAATTGAAGGTACGACTGCGCCAGTGTTGTCTGTCGTATCTAACAATGTATTAAATGTCGCAGCATCGAAACCCAAATCAATTTTTGTCGAAATAGGAAGATTTGCATTGATAGGTGTTGCGCCGTCATTGGTCGTTGAAAGTGGTGATGCAGTACCATTTGCCCCTGTTAACAATGCACCTTTACCATCAAATGTCATATAAACAGCGGCTGGAATATCGCCATTTTTCGCATCGCCAATTGTTGCCCCACCTGCGTAGGTGATTGGCGTTGTGGTCGGATCTTCTGGTGTTCCTGTACTGGTTACAGGACGACCATCGATAAATGTGTAAACTGCCCACTGATTTTGCACATCGGTTTTTGCGAAATAGCTTGAAACGATATGAGAGTTTCCAAGTGAATCGTAGACAGTAATAGATGTGGTACTGCTATAAGTTTTTGGATCGACGGTTGTTGAACCTGGAGCGGTGTAAGCTAATGGAATAACCACTTTTGGCGAAGCACCATTCAAATTCAATTTCATGGTAACGTTTCGTGTTTGTGTTGGCGCGCCCTGATCCGTATCCACTTTAACGGGTAATTTAACACCAACGTTAAAACCTGTAACTGTTGTTGAACCCGCTGGTCTAACAGGGTCAAATGCCAACAAATAACGTCCATTATCATCAACAATGTTTCCAGCATTATTAACATGGAATGCGCCATTTCTGGTGTAAGAAGTCGCTTCTAATGGTTTCGTTGGATTGACTGGATCGATAGAATCCGCCATTGCAAAAAATCCTTCTCCAGCCATAGCTAAATCCAATGAATTACCTGTTGCTTCAATTGTGCCTTGTTTAAATTGTTGTGCAACATTTGTTACGCGAACACCTGTACCAACGGATGTTGTACCATTTGACCCCATGCTTGACGCATAAACGTCACCGAATTGAGCGCGTGATTCTTTAAAACCAATGCTTTGAGAGTTAGCGATGTTATTACCTGTGACAGATAACGTAGTTGACGCGCCTTTTAAACCACTTAATGCTGTTTGAAAACCCATGATGTGTTACCCCTTGAAAAAGTGTGTGTGAATTTAAATAATTTGTTTAACTTGGCTAAAAGCAACGCTTTTTGCGCCTGCAAGATTGACTTGCATCGGTGTTGTTCCATTTGCCATTGAAACGCTTTCTACTTTTGAATTGATGTCCGTTGTTTGAACAACATTTTTACCATCAACCATAGCCGTTGCTGCAATTTTGTAAGAACCTGGACTCACTTGTGTTCCTGCGTCATTTGTACCATCCCAACTGAATGGGATATTGCCTGAACTTTGATTGCCTAAATCAACAGTTTTAATTGTTGCACCTGTTGTTGCGTCGGTAACGGTGTATTGTAAATCTGACGTGCTGCTTGCCAAATTCACATCGCCATCAATCGAACCACCAGCTGGTAAAACACCTGTGTCTGTTGATACTGAAACATAATGTCCCACCAAACTAGCGGCTTGCATTGATTGTGCTGATTGAATTGACGTGGCGAAATCCGCAAATGATGTTTGCAAATCTTGAATACCTGAAACCGTACCAAATTGCGCCATTTCTGCTAAAAACTCACCATTTTTCATTGGCTCATTTGGGTCTTGATGCGTCATTTGTGTGGTCATTAATTTCAAAAAATCTGCCGCATTCAAATTCATTTTTGCTTGTGCTGCTGCGCGTGATGCAGCTGTGGTTGCACTTGTTGCTGTAGAAGTTGAACCTGTATTTAAAAAACTATATTGATTGTTCGTGTCTGTTGTACTGCTTGTTACTGCCATAAAACCCCCTTAAAGTTTATTGCCCCATTCGCAGTGTTTGTAACATCATTTGTTTAGCGGTGTTTAACACTTCGATATTATTTTGATATGAACGTGATGCAGACATCATGTTCGCCATTTCTTCAATCGTATTCACATTTGGTTTAAAAATGTAACCATCTTTATCTGCCATTGGATGATTTGGCGCGTACTCCATAATCGCGGGTGCGCTACTTTCAACTATACCCCGCACTTCAACTTTGCTAGCGGCATTTTGAGCATCAATTACATTTTTCAATTCTGCGCCAAATACAGGTTGACGTGATTTGTAGACGCTGCCTTGCGAACTACTGACACTATTCGCGTTTGCCATGTTACTCGCCACTAAATTCAAACGCAGCGATTGAGCATTCATACCGCTTCCAGCAATATCAAATATATTTAACGCTGACATTAGACTTGTCCTGTAAAGGCAGATGTTAACCCTCTAAAATCACCCGTTAAAAATTGCAAACTTGCCTGATATTGTGTGGCATTTTCAGCATATTTCGCTTGTTCAATGTGTTCTTCAACGGTATTTCCATCAAGTGATACTTGATTGGGATTGCGGTATTTCAACTGTGCGCCCAAAAACGGCATTTCTGGCGCGAAATGCCCAGGTTGCGTATGCGCGATTAACACAGGCGCAGGATTCGTTTTTTTCAAAACTTGAGAAAAATCTAAATCACGCGCTTTAAAATTTGGTGTGTCAGCATTGGCTAAATTTGCCGCCAAAATTTCACTGCGCTTTTCACGCAATGCCAAAATTTGTGGGGTTTTGCCTAATGCAGCATCAAAATTGATTGCCATCGTGGTAACTCCTAAAAAAATGTTTTCATACGAGCCTAATAAAGCACGCTATATGCCAAAAAACGTCATCAATAAAAAATAAAATCCGTCTATTTAATAGCAGTTTTAGTCGAAAGGTTATCGACACGATTCATATAAAGTTAAGGATTTTTAATCTTAGAAATCGATTATTTTTTGACAGCGACTCAAAATAATCCGTCAAAAAATCGTCAAAATTTAACATTAGTTTCAATTTTAATTATGGCATTGAATCTGCTTGGTAGATAACGAAGCGATTGTATTAACGATTTTATGGTTTTATTTATGACTCGATTTATTCTGACTTTTGCCATTGCATTATTTTTCACGAATGCACCTCATGCCGAGCCACAATGGCAATCACATGAATCCATTTATGAAGCCGTAAAAAGCTATGTTGCTCAAAATATCAATACAACAACGGAATATGAAATCAACTTAGTGCCGTTAATGGATCGCGTCAATTTGCCACTTTGTCTACAACCAATACAGGTTTCAACACCAAATTTGGTGAAGGCTGGCAGAACAGCAATCAATGTTCGTTGTAACATTGGAAAAACGTGGGCAATTTTTGTGTCCATCAACGTTACGCCATTTGAAAAAATTGTTGTTTTGACACAACCTTTACAACATGGTGAAACGATAACAGAGCATCAAGTGACGTTAGCTCGTCGTGATGTTTCGTCGTTGCATGAAAATTATTTAACGCAATTAGACGCAGTTTTGCATAAACAAGTTGCACGAAATTTGGCAACGGGAACGATTTTAATGGCGAAAGATTTAGTTGAGCCAAAACTCGTTAAACGCGGAGAACGCGTGGTGATTACGGCTGAAAAGTCAGGAATTGGAATCAGTATGAATGGCATTGCCCAATCGGATGGAAGTCGTGGACAAGTTATTCGTGTTAAAAATCAGAATTCCGAACGGGTTATCAATGCGACTGTTGTGAATGCGGGAAAGGTAAGTGTGACGCAATAACAACGCCCTACACGATATTTATGTAAATTTGGTTAAAGAATTTCTTTGCCTTGCCGATACGAGTGTCTATCATATTAGACAACTTTAAGGAGCTCGGCATGGCTATCGACGAAATTCACAAGAATAGGGGCATCAATTTATCGCCCTTCAAAACGACAATTAAAAACAGTACACCTAGTGATAAATTAGATTTTTCAGCGGCATTATTAAATGTTAAACCCACCGCTGAACTCAAAACACTTGGTAGCACTGACAGTGTTGTTATTACCGATGTAGTGACAAAAATTCGAAAAAGTTTTGAATCATCATCAGCAAAATCTGGGGCAGATGCGGAACGGGCGGCAAAATTAGCCAGCATCAAAGCATCTATTGAAAACGGTACTTACAAAATCAATTCAGAACGGATTGCATCTAAGATGATGCAAGATGCTATTTTATGGGGTTAAAACCTAATTATGATTGAACACACATTTCCAATTGCAGAGCAGTTAATGGCAAACGCCGTGCTGCTCTCGCAAAGATTGCATCAGCAACTCAAGCAAGAAGCCGATAATTTGATTCGCACGCCTGAAGCGGGTTTTATTAACACCGTGGCGAACAATAAGCGTGAGTTGGTGACACAATTGGATTTGTTCAATAAACAATTAGAACAAGTTTTAGCGGCAGAAAAATTACCGCATTCACCCGAAGGCGTAGAAGCCTATTTTCAATTAGTGACACTTTCAGGTTTATCATCTGAAACACTGGAAACAAATTGGAAAAAGCTCATTCAATTATGCCTTGATTGCAAAAATTTAAACGAACAAAACGGCGCAAGTATTGATATTTTGGCGCGAAATAACAAACGTACTCTTCATATTTTAAAAGGCAAATCTGAAAACATCACGAGCTACGGACGTGATGGCACAGTGATTAGCGACTTATCAAACAGCACATTCGTTTCAGTTTAACCGACAATTCTCCCCTCAAATTATGTTAAACTTGTTGTCTGCCGCCTCGGTAGCTCAGTAGGATAGAGCGGTCTCCTCCTAAGAGACAGGTCAGTGGTTCGATTCCGCTTCGGGGCGCAATATAAGCATCCAATACAATCCAAAGACATCCATAGCCCCGCAAGTTATCTGACTTAGTGGATTTTTTATTGTCCGCTATTGTCCGCTATTGTCCAATGAAGTCTATTGACATACCCCCAGGTACTTTTTGGGGTACATTCAATACCCCCAGATTCGATACCCCCAATGCTCACAGATACCACCTGCAAGAACGCCAAAGCCAAAGACAAGCCTTATAAACTCGCAGACGAAAAAGGAATGTTTCTGTTGGTCAATCCCAACGGCTCAAAATACTTTCGTCTTAAATATCGAATCGACGGCAAAGAAAAATTATTAGCTCTTGGCATTTATCCTGAAATTAGTTTGAAACAAGCACGCGACAAACGAGATGAGGCACGCTCACAACTTGCTGATAGCATTGACCCTAACGAAAACAGAAAGGCAATTAAATTGGCAAGAGCTGATAGCGCGGCAAATAGTTTTGAAGTGTTGGCGCGTGAATGGTTTGAGCGCAACATGACTGATAAATCAGACAGCCACAAAAAACGCATAATCAGTGGACTTAAACGCGATATTTTTCCTTACATTGGAAGTAAGCCAGTTTTGGATATTAAAGCCGTCGAGCTGTTGGCTGTTTTACGAAAAATCGAAGAACGCGCCATAGAAACAGCACATAGAATGCTGTGGACTTGTGGCGCGGTTTTTCGTTATGCGATAACGACGGGCAGATTAGACGCTGACATAACACAAGCGTTGCGAGGTTCATTAAAACCTGTCAATGGTGGGCATTTTTCAGCAATAACCAATCCAAAAGAATTAGGCGCATTATTACTTCGGGCAATTGATAGTTACAGCGGTTCATTGTTAGTTAAAAAAGCGTTGAAAATCGCACCACGGATATTTGTGAGGCCAATAGAATTACGGGGAATGGAATGGTCACAGATTGATTTTGAGACTAAAGAATGGCGTTACTTGGTGACGAAAACAAACGTTCAACATATCGTGCCATTGGCGAATCAAGTCATTAACGCAATTCAAGAATTACAACTGATTACAGGGCATGGACGTTTTGTGTTTCCCAGTGACGTACCCCGGATGGATCGCGCTGTATGTCCGACGCGGGGCGTTACTTGCGGCATTACGACATATGGGGTTTAGCAAAGAGGAAGTATCCGTACATGGTTTTAGAGCAACAGCACGAACTTTGCTTGATGAGGTTTTAGGCTTTCGACCTGATTTTATTGAACATCAATTAGCACACACCGTTAGAGACCCGAACGGACGCGCTTACAATCGCACTGCACATTTAGAAGAACGCCGAAAAATGATGCAATCATGGGCGGATTATTTAGACAGTTTGAAATCACAGCAATAACACAGGGGGCAATATGTATGCAGAAAAATTAAAGCAATTTGAGAACGTCGAAAACTTAGCAGGTAAGGCATGGGAACACGCTGTTATGATTGACTGTGCAGAAAAAACAAGCATTAAAGATTGTTCAATGCACTGTTTTCATTATCAGCAAATGTTTGAACTATTGTTTAAATACTTACTCGAAACAAAAAGCGAATATGGCGCGTTTCCACGCACGCATAAACTCGAAAATTTATTTGAACAGGTTATCAAAGACACTGGGTTTATATCGAACATAGAGCAGTTTTCACAGTCTATGGTAACCGTCACAGTTTGCGCTGAGGCGTATCGTTATAATTTTTTGCTTAACTGCAAAACGTACTGGAAGAGCATTGAAATTTTAAATCCTTTACTCGATGACTTACTCGAATTTGCTAAAAACTAACATGATTTAATCAGGGGCTTACCACCTCGAAAACCAAATAACTAAGCCTAGCCCGACGGGGCAATAAGTCGGTCATGCCTTAACCGATTGGCTTAGTTTCTTTTTTTAACTTGAAATAATTGTAGAAATTTCTAATGTGACGTTGATGGCGTATGTTTAAAGATTGAAAAAAGCCCGATAGCTAGTATGGACGTAACGGTAAAAGTGTTTTTCAAGAAGTGGTTACGGGCGTTATTGGTCATAACAATGTTAGCTCTTATTCACTCGAAGATTTAACTAAAGATACGGGTTATTGCCGCATAAAAATCGCCAACAAGATTGTGAATTATGGCACTGACATATCAATGCAAAGTTTGAAAAACGACACTTTCACGGTGCTTGCATCGGGTGAACTAATACCAGCGCGTGAAATTTACCGTTCTAACTTTGAAATGCGTGATTATGCAAAGCTCATTTTCAACGTCAACAAAATGGACGGTTTAGTGGGTTTTTTATTGCCTTATCATTCAGATAGTAGAAAAATTAAACCCACGAGAAATTCACCATCATGGCATTAAAAAAATCAGAGCTTTATTCATCACTTTGGCAAAGCTGCGACGAATTACGCAGCGTGCCAACTAATCACAAATTTAAACCGTTTTCATTTTCTGATTGAATTGTTTTTTGTTACCATCGTCACAGTCACTTTTTTGAAAACTTACGAGATTAAACTTTATGCCCTCATTTGATATTATTTCCGAATTTGACCCACACGAAGCGAAAAATGCGGTTGACCAAGCGAATAAAGAAGTCACCACACGCTTTGATTTCAAAGGCACAGATTCCAGTTTTGACATTAACGATGAAACCATTGTGATGGTTTCAGAATCCACGTTTCAATTACAACAAATGTTTAGCGTTTTATGTTCCAAACTCACAAAACGCGGCATTGACATTGCGTGCATGGAAGTGAAAGACCCTAAAGGCAGTGGTAAATTGATGCGCCAAGAAGTGTTGTTAAAACAAGGGATCGAATCTGTTTTAGCAAAAAAAATCGTTAAACTCATCAAAGACAATAAGTTAAAAGTGCAAGCCGCCATTCAAGGTGAAAAATTGCGTGTAACTGGAAAAAATCGGGACGATTTGCAAGCGACCATTCAATTTTTACGCAGTGCCAATTTAGAACAACCACTTCAATTTGATAATTTCCGTGAATAAATATCCTCACGTTGCCATTATTGGCGCGGGTGCAGCGGGTTTAATGGCTGCCGATGTATTAAGCCAATATCACGATATTGACATCACGGTGTTTGACGCAATGCCCTCTGTCGGACGAAAAATTTTAATGGCAGGAAAAGGTGGATTGAATTTATCGCATTCCGAAGATTTTGAAACCTTTATGACACGCTACGGTTCGCAACAAGTTGTCCTTTCTCAATACTTAAAAACATTTTCAGCGACACATTTACACGAATGGGCAAACGATTTAGGGATTGAAACGTTTGTTGGTTCTTCTGGACGAATTTTTCCTAAAGAAATGAAAGCCTCACCACTTTTACGCGCATGGGTACATCGTTTAAGCGCAAACGGCGTGCAATTTTTAATGCGTCATCGTTGGCTTGGCTGGGGAAATGACACAAATCAATTACTTTTTGATACTCCAAACGGTGAGCAGTCTTTTTCAGCCGATGCGGTAATTTTCGCGCTAGGTGGTGGAAGTTGGGCGAAATTGGGTTCGACAGGTGAATGGGTGCCAATTTTTCGTAATCACGGTTTTCATATTGAAACCTTACAACCATCAAATTGCGGTTTTAACGTGGCATGGTCGGACTATTTCAAACAACATTTTGCGGGTCAACCGTTAAAAAGTAGCGTTTTAACTTTCAAGGATTTTCAGAAAAAAGGCGATGTCATGCTAACTGAAAACGGCATTGAAGGCGGTTTAATTTATGCGGCATCTGCATACATTCGAGACAACATTTTTGCAAATGGCAATGCCACGATTTATCTCGATTTATTTCCCGATAAAACCGTTTCAGAACTTTTCACAAAATTAAATAAACCACGCGGCAAATTATCGACAGCGAAATTTTGGCGAAATACCCTGAAATTAGAAGGTGCAAAAGCAGGTTTATTGCGCGAAGTTTTAGAAAAAGACGATTTGAATTCAGTAGAAATCGTGGCAAAAACATTAAAGTGTTTGCCGATAAATCTAATATCACCTCGCCCAATTGATGAAGCAATTAGCAGTGCGGGGGGGGTGTGTTTTGATGAAGTGAATGCGGATTTAATGAGCAAAAAATTAGAAGGCGTTTTTTTTGCGGGTGAAATGTT
>CAIVBX010000247.1 GCA_903904275.1 uncultured Pseudomonadota bacterium | reverse complement strand
GTTTTATCTTCAACCATTAGTAACTTTAAAATAAACTCATAAGATTTTCATTGCGTTACATAAACATGGGATATACCGTAAATTTATTTTAAATTTACGGTATATCCCATGTTTTTTCTGAATTATCAATTTTAAAAAATCATTAACGATTTGAAAAATAAAAGTTTATTTTTGTGGCACAGCTTTGGCTATCATTTATACGAAAATAACCGTTTTTTGTATAAAAATAATTAAATCTTTTCAAATTTAAGGTCAGTATGAAAATTTCTCATTTAGTAAAAATAGTTGGTACAGTTGCGTTTTTAGGTTTTATCGGTCAGGTTCAAGCACACACATGTGATCCTTTGGATACAACATGTATTCCCGATGCAGTAGGTGTTGATCCATTATTGTCATTAAGTACAAATGTGGCAGCAGGTACAATTAGCGGTGGTATGGGTGTTAATTACGTTGGACGTTTTGTTTATGATGACAAAATGGCGAAAGTCGATTTTAAAAAAACATTTCCCATTGAATTAAGTGTTGCGAATGCGACCGATGGCTTTCCTGGTTTCGCTGCAGATAGTACGACTACTGAAGTAATCTCAATTGCTCCCACTACATCCACAGGCTGGAATGATTCCACAAGTAACCCTAATTTAACAGATGCTCAAAAATTAACCGCGACAATCGAAAAGGATGGTTTTGGTTCAAGTTCAAATTGGTATTTGCTCGATTTAAGCAAATTAGCCGCAGGAAACTATTACGTTAGCGTAACAGTTGAACGTTATGATGATGGCGTGGAAAAAGAATATTCCGCTCCTGTTGTTAATGTTAATGGCACTGTTACACCAGCAAAATTACTTCCAAGTGATGATGATTTAGTACCTGCGTTAAGTGTTTTTTATGGTTATCAAAATCGAGGCGCGTCGTTAAGTTGGTTTCCCAATAAATTTCAATCTACAACAACTCCTTTCTGGGCGGAAATGTTAAAACCTGCTAATGATCCACAAGTGACTAAATCAAAAATTACTTATGGATTAGTAGGTATGCATGATGTGGCAAATTTAGGATTTGATACGGCTTACACGCCAATAGCTGGTGCCGATAATGATATTGCCCAAGTTTCTGGTGTAATTAAACTCGCTGCGCCAAATAAAGATTTTAGAAAAGATTTCACAACGAATCGGTATTTAACAATTGCATTAGGTGGTGACGATAGAATTGCGAACGCAAAACATGATGCAAATTATAAAATTACGGTTAAAGTTCATAAAAAATAAACTGTCTAAATTTTAAAAAAAACCGAGTTAAATCGATTTTGACTCGGCTTTTTTAGAAATTACCAAGGTAATTTTAAGCCATCAAAACGCAAAAATTCACCGCTTTGTTCAATCGTAAAATTTGCAATAGTTTCACGCATTTTCAAGACACTTTCTGGAATTTCCATTGGGGCATTTGAGCCGCCCATATCGGTTTTTACCCAACCTGGATGGTGAATTAAAACAGCAATTTCTTTGTGTCGGTTATCAATTGCGATGCTTTTCATTGCTGCATTCAACGCTGCTTTGCTTGAGCGATACAAAATACTCCCACCACTTCCATTGTCTGTCATACTTCCCATTAAACTACTCATTGCAATCACTTTTTTTTGTTCACCTCTTTGCAAATTTGGTAAAAACACTTCAGTCATTTTTACGGGAGCAAAAACATTAACGAGCATATTTTTTTGCCATTGCTCATAATCGAGATTGCCAAAGCCATATCCTGATTCATCGCCATAAACCGCCGCATTATTTAACAAGACATCAATTGCAATTCCTTCTAATTGTTTTGCGAGTTGTTCAATTTTAGTCAAATCTGCAACATTAAGCGAAAAAACAGAAACATTGGGAAATTCATTTGCCAATTGTGTCAAAGCGGTTGCTTTTTCAGGTTCGCGACAGCACGCGATGACATTCCAATTTTCTTGTGCATATTGTTTGCAAAATTCCAACCCTAAGCCACGATTTGCGCCCGTAATTAAAATAGTTGCCATATTTTTCTCCAGAAATTTTGAATGATTTTTTATTGATAATTTTACAATTTACTTAAAAAACAAATAAATCAAAAGCGTTAATTTTTAAATTCAGCGTAAAAACGAAATTGGTTGAATAAATAAAACATAAAATTCTAGTTTATTTTTTATTTTTATATATAATGAGCAACTTATCAAGTTACTTGCCTTGGTGGCGAAATTGGTAGACGCAAGGGACTTAAAATCCCTCGTTCGAAAGGACGTGCCGGTTCGACTCCGGCCCAAGGCACCAAATCAAAAGAGCGTTACGCGAAAGTGTAACGCTCTTTTTTTATGCCTAATTATTTATGATTTTGGGAAACAAAACGCCATGACATACCAATTTTTTGCTACTACGCCTAAAGCACTCGAAGATATTTTAACCACTGAATTACGTTCTCTAGGAATTACACAGTTAAAAGCTACCACCGCAGGCGTTGCCTTTTCAGGCGATTTGGAAATGGCAT
>CAIVBX010000246.1 GCA_903904275.1 uncultured Pseudomonadota bacterium | reverse complement strand
TGACGCATTTTTGAGAATAACGGGACATTCTTCGGAGGACGTATTAGGTAAAAATTGTCGCATTTTACAAAAACAAGATAGAAATCAACCTAAAATTGAAAATTTGCGTATCGCATTAAATGAAAATAAGGAAGGTTATGCCGTCTTACGAAATTATCGTAAAAATGGCGAATTATTTTGGAATGAAATTTATATTGCGCCGATAAAAGACAAACACGGCACAACAACACATTTTGTTGGTATTCAAAATGACGTAACGGCTCGCTATGAAATGGAAATGTTGCTGATTAAAAATGAAATCAAAATGAAAGCTATTTTTGATAATGTTTCTGATGGCATTATCATTACAGATAAAGCAGGCGAAATTGGACGTTTTAATTTTGCTAGTCAAACGATGTTTGGTTATACCGTTGAAGAGTTGGGCAAAAAAAATATATCGGAATTGATTTTTAAGAATGAGCGACGGCATATCAATTTCAATTTTCAAGGCAAACGTGAAATTCACGCGATTAAAAAAAATGGTGATATTTTTTTAATCACCTTACAAATTAAAAAAATTCAATTTGAACAAGAAAATCTATTTGTTTTCACGATATATGATTTAACCAAACAAAAACAAATTGAAGATCGTTATCGAACATTATTTGATTTTGCACCCGAAGCCATTTTTATTCATCGTGGAAATTGTATTTTAGAAGTTAATCAAGCGAGTTTGCGACTTTGGGGCGCAAATTCGCCAGAACAATTAGTCGGATGTTCGCCTTATCAATTATTTCACCCCGATTTTCATGAAATAATACGAAAACGCATTAAAAATATCACCGACAATAATTTACCTAACCCCGCGATTGAAGAAAAAATTGTGCGATTAGATGGTTCAGTTGTTGATGTACTGGTTTCTGCTGTGCCTTTTGAAGATGGCAAAACGGTTCATGTGATTGTGACTGATATTACAGAACGCAAACAAAATGAACGGGCGTTAATTGAAAGTGAAGATAAATATCGAAAATTATCAAACCATTTGGAATGCGTTCGAGAAGAAGAACGAACACGAATTGCTTTAGAAATTCATGATGAATTGGGAAGTATTTTAACCGCGCTAAAAATGGATTTAAGTTGGTTATATCAAAAATTGCCGAATCACTTATATCATTACCTTAAAAAAATAAAAGGCATGATTGAATATGTTGATAAGGCGGTTTCTTCAACGCGGGATATTATTACGGAATTGCGTCCGAGTATTTTGGATCATTTAGGATTATTTGCGGCAATTGAATGGCAAGTCGAAAAATTCCGAGAACAAACGGAAATAGCGTGTATTTTAAAAATATCGAGTGATGAATGTTTTTTGGATAAAAAACTCAGCACCGCTATTTTTAGAATTGTTCAAGAAGCCCTCACAAATATAACGCGCCACGCAAACGCAAGCGAAGTGAAAATTGATATTGAAATGATTGATTCATTTATCACAATAATCATTATCGACAACGGAATTGGAATGAAAAACGTAAAAAAATCAGAACGGTATGGCATTCAAGGAATGTATGAACGAGTTCGTTGTTGCTCTGGCGAAATTACGATTGAAAGTGAAAAAGAAAAAGGCACAATGATTACCTTACGCATTCCACACACAGAATCAACTAATGATTGAAATACTAATTGTTGATGATCATGTGATTGTCATTGAAGGATTAAAACAAATTTTGTCTGATATTCCCGATATGTTTGTATCAGGCGAAGCGTATTCGGGAGATGAAGCATTAAGCATCATGCGTGGACGTAATTTTGATGTTGTGTTACTTGATATTTCGATGCCAGGTAAAAATATCTTGGAGCTAATCAAAGAAATTAAAATCCGATTTCCTTTGTTACCTATTTTGATTTTAAGCATGTATCCCGAAGATCAATACGCTGTCAGAATGTTACGCGCAGGTGCAGATGGTTATTTGACTAAAGACAGTGCCGCCGAGCAATTAGTTTATGCAATTCGTAAAGTAGCCAGTGGCGGCAAATATGTCAGCATTGCGATGACTGATAAATTAGTCAATGAATTAAATCCAAAATCCGAATCGTCACTTCCACATTTACAATTAAGTGACCGCGAATTTCAGGTTTTTGTTTCTATTTGCAAAGGCACAAAAATCACTGATATTGCGAATGATATGTCAAAAAGCGTTAAAACAATTAGCACGTTTCGTACTCGTTTGATGAAAAAAATGAATATGACAACGAATGCAGAACTTATAACTTACGCCATCAAGAAAAACTTGATTTCGTAATTTTTATTTCTCTGTCGTCAACGTTTCAACACGAAAATTACCCGCGCCATTTTCGCCTAAAATGTTTGCTAACCAAGGCAAAACTGTTTCCATTGTGGCGGCTAAATTCCATGGCGGATTGATAATAATCATACCGCTGGCATTCATTCCACGCCCTGAATTATCGGCGTTAATGCCTAATTCAAATAACTGGATATTTGAAATACCACTTTTTTTAAACGCATTTTCTAATGTTTCATTTCGTCCCCGTTCAATCACAGGATACCAAAGCGCGTAAGTACCTGTCGCAAAACGTTTGTGCATTTGAATTAACGTTTTAACTACGTCCGAATAATCGCTTTTCATTTCATACGACGGGTCGATTAACACCAACCCACGCCGTTCAACAGGCGGTAATAACCCAAGCGAATGTTTTAAACCGTCCGCTTTGTCGAGTTGAACACGCTTATCCAATTTCATATTAGTTTTTAAAATTTCAAATTCATTTGAATGCAATTCAAACAAACATAAACGGTCTTTTGCTCGTAGCATTTGTTTAATCAACAACGGTGAACCCGCATAGGTTTTGAATTGTCCGTTTTGATTAAACCGTTTTTGTAATTCAACATAATTCGCCACACTTTGCGGCAAATCGTCACGTTCCCACAAACGGGAAATTCCCGTGTCAAATTCGCGCGTTTTTAATGCGAAATCACTATCCAGCGCATATTTTCCACCACCTGCGTGCGTATCAATCACACAAAAGGGTTTTTCTTTTTGCGCCAAATACGCAAGAATTTCAATTAAAACAACGTGTTTCAACACATCGGCAAAATTGCCTGCGTGGAAAGCGTGACGATAACTTAACATTTTATTATTCGCTTATTGTGACAAGCCAACCGCCTTCGCCGTTGCATTTTTCGACTTTAGTAGTTGCTTTGATTTGAATTCGAGCAGTCGTATTTTTTAATTCAGCAGGCAATTTTCCTGTAACGCGATATAAATCGCCACGCGCTTCTGTTTTAAGTTCAACTGGGTGAGATTTTACGGTCACTTCAATTTGTTCAGGTTTTTGCACGTTAAATGCCGTAAATGCAAATTCTGATTCAGGCGAAACAGTGGCTAAATTTTCAGGTTGGAATTTGTCAAATCGTGCTTTTTCACACGTTGCAGAAGAACCACCACCGCCACCACTATTTCCACCGCCGTGCATACTGTGGTCAACAGCAAAACTATTTATAGAAAACGTTAAAATTGCTAAAGCCAAAAGTGTTTTTTTCATTGTCATACCCTTATTTTATTTTTATTTTAAAAATGAAAAACGGCGTTTTAAAACGCCGTCGTAAGTATAAAAGCTATTTTGAAAAGATTGAACTTTTAACCAATATGTTCAGAAACTTCCAAATCAAAACCTGATAACGCTACATATTTTTTTTGTATGCCTAACACTTTCAATTTTTTCACGCCTAAATCTGACAAAATGCGTGCGCCAGTGCCAGTCGTTCGCCAATCAACATCATTTTTTGCAGCAACTTGATGTCCATTATCAGCGAGTTGATAACGATGAATTTGCTCGGCTAAGGCTTGATTATTCTCACTTTGACGAATTAAAACCAAAATACCGCGACCCGCTTCTGAAATTTTCTGCATCGCTGACCGAATCGACAAACTGGCTTCACTTCGTTTTGACGCAAATACATCATCTAACACATTTCGCGCATGAACACGCACTAAAACAGGTTCTTCACCTGAAATATCGCCCATCACTAATGCGATGTGAAGATTATTGTCGTTGCGGTCTTGATACGCATATAAACGAAAATCACCGAATTCTGTCGGATACGCGCATTCGCTCACGCGCTCCAAGGTGTTTTCATGTTGAATTCGATAATGGATTAAATCCGCGATTGTGCCGATTTTCAGTTGATGTTCAGCTGCAAATTTTTCTAAATCTGCTCGACGCGCCATCGAACCATCGTCATTTAAAATTTCGACAATCACCGCCGCAGGTTCAACGCCAGCTAAACGCGCAAAATCACAACCCGCTTCAGTATGTCCTGCACGATTTAAAACGCCTCCCGCTTGCGCCATTAACGGAAAAATATGCCCAGGTTGAACCAAATTTTCTGCGGTTGCATTTTTAGCGACGGCTGCTTGAACGGTTCTTGCTCTATCTGCGGCAGAAATGCCTGTTGTAACGCCTGTTGCCGCTTCAATTGAAACAGTAAAATTCGTGAAATGAGGCGTTTTATTATCGCTAACCATCAAAGGCAATCGTAATTGCTGACAACGTTCTTGCGTCAATGTTAAACAAATTAAACCGCGTCCATAACGTGCCATAAAGTTAATATCTTCGGCACGGGCAAACGATGCTGCCATTAACAAATCGCCTTCATTTTCGCGATCTTCGTCATCCATGATAATGACCATTTTGCCTTGTTTTAAATCTTCAATAATTTCTTCGGTGCTATTCATTGCGTTGAGATTCTCTTGTTTGTAATGTTGCCATTTTACGTTTTTTTTAAATGACGTGCTTTTTAGTTGTCGCGTTACAATAAGTTTATCTTTTTTTAACCTTATTCAAAACGCAATCATGCAATATCACGACCTCCGCGACTTTATTTCGCAACTCGAAAAACAAGGCGAACTTAAACGCACCACTTATCAAGCTGACCCGTATTTAGAAATCACGGAAATTTGCGATAGAACGTTAAAAGCGCAAGGACAAGCGATTATTTTTGAACGTCCGAAAGGTTACAACGTGCCGCTTTTAGGTAATTTGTTTGGAACGCCGCGACGTGTTGCAATGGGAATGGGTGCAGATTCCGTTTCAGAATTACGCGAAATTGGTAAATTGCTCGCGTATTTGAAAGAACCTGAACCGCCAAAAGGTTTTAAAGACGCGATGGAAAAAATTCCTGTGTTCAAACAGGTTTTAAATATGTCGCCGAAAATGGTAAAAAATCCACCGTGTCAGGAAAATGTGCTATGCGGCGATGAAATCGATTTGGGGCGTTACCCGATTCAACATTGTTGGCCAGATGATGCTGCGCCGTTGATTACTTGGGCGTTAGTAATTACAAAAGGTCCAAACAAAGAACGGCAAAATATGGGCGTTTATCGTCAACAAGTGATTGGTAAAAACAAAACGATTATGCGCTGGCTCGCGCATCGTGGTGGCGCGTTGGATTTTAAAGAATGGCAAGACGTGCATCCGAATGAGCCGTTTCCTGTGACAGTGGTTTTAGGTGCAGACCCAGCCACGATTTTAGCGGCGGTTACACCAGTTCCTGATTCCCTATCAGAATTTGCCTTTGCAGGTTTATTGCGTGGTTCAAAAACCGAGTTGGCAAATTGTTTGAGTAATAATTTACAAGTTCCTGCGAGTGCAGAAATTGTGTTAGAAGGTTTTATTTATCCGAATGAAACCGCACCAGAAGGACCATTCGGCGACCACACAGGCTATTACAATGAAGTCAGTGATTTTCCTGTTTTCACGATTGAAACAATAACGGAACGTAATAATCCGATTTATCACAGCACTTACACAGGTCGTCCGCCCGATGAACCTGCAATTTTGGGCGTCGCGTTGAATGAGGTTTTTGTGCCGATTTTGCAAAAACAATTCCCTGAAATCGTTGATTTTTATTTACCACCCGAAGGTTGTTCGTATCGCATGGCTGTGATTTCGATGAAAAAACAATATGCTGGTCATGCAAAGCGCGTGATGCTTGGGACGTGGTCATTTTTGCGGCAATTTATGTACACCAAATTTGTGATTGTGGTTGATGACGATATTAACGTGCGTGATTGGCAAGACGTGATTTGGGCGATCACCACACGAATGGATCCCGCGCGAGATTTAACGATTTTAGAAAATACGCCGATTGATTATTTAGATTTTGCTTCGCCTGTTTCGGGTTTGGGTTCAAAAGTCGGTTTCGATGCAACGAATAAATGGGCGGGTGAAACGACGCGAGAATGGGGAAAAACAATCACGATGACTCCTGAAATTATCAATCGCGTTAATGATATTTGGTCAAAATTGTAATTTTTTAATCGTTGCAACATCAGGGCGAATGCTCGCGCAATTCGCCAAATGTGAAAATTTTAACGTTGTTGTGATTGATTGTTATGCAGATGTCGATACGTTTTGTTATGCACAAAAAGTCATTCGCATTGATTCGCTTTCGATTAAAAATTTAAAATCAGCATTGTTTGAATTATCTGATTTTGAAATCGCTGGTGTAATTTACGGCAGCGGTTTTGAAAATCATGTTGAAAGTCTTTATTTTTTGGAAAGTCGCTTTGAAATTTTTGGCAATTCAGCCGCTATTTTTGAACGAGTTCAAAACAAACGTAAATTTTTTTCCGCATTAAATTTTTTAGAAATTCCGTATCCAGAAACACATTTCGATTTTCCAACGGAACAAAAAAACTGGCTTTCAAAACCGTTAAATGGTCAAGGTGGTGTTGGTATCAATTCACAAAAAACGGATATTTATTGGCAACAATTTTGTGAAGGAAAATCAGGTTCTGTTTTATTTTTGAATGCTGAAATTATCGGCTTTAACACGCAATGGACATACGGCGATTTTTTATTTTCAGGGATTTCAAATCACAGCGATTTAAGTAATTTCCAAAAAAATCAGCTTCGATTTTGGGTAAAAAGATTAGTTTCGCATTTCAATTTACGCGGTTTTAATTCTCTCGATTTTATTCACACCGAAACCGAGATTTTTGTTTTAGAAATCAATCCGCGTCCGCCAGCAAGTATGCAACTTTATGACACACCCTTTTTTTCTGCTTACGAAATCATTTTCGCGCCACATTCCCTCATCATTCCAAAAAATTTTAACTGGTCGAAAAACTGCCAAGATTTGCCACATTCAGGCGTGATAATTCCCAAAAATCAACCTATTTGCAGTATGATTGCGCGTTCAACGCGGTCAAAAACTGCATTAAAAAAACTCAGAATTAACATTCAAAAATTAAAAAGGTCATTAAATATGAATCAAGCAAGTGTGAACAAATTAACGCAACCGTTAGTACAAGAATTGATTACAAATGCGGCAAAATTGCGCGTGGGAATTGAAACATTAGAAAACGGTTGCACAATTATCGATGCGGGAATTAACCACGTCGGTGGTTTGGAAGCGGGACGAATTATTGCCGAAATTTGTTTGGGTGGCATGGGAACGGTTTCAATTTCACATAGTCAATACACTACAAATTGGCCGCTTTCGGTAAATGTTCACACAGGAAATCCTGTTTTAGGTTGTTTAGGTAGTCAATATGCGGGATGGAGTTTGTCACATGAAAAATACTACGCTTTAGGTTCAGGTCCTGCGCGTGCCATGGCGACAAAACAAAAAGACGGTCAAACGATTCCTGTTGAAGAACTTTATCAAGAATTGGCGTATCACGATGAAGGCGACGCGGCGACATTGGTTATTGAAAACGATGCCATTCCACCTTTGGCAATCGTTGAAAAAGTTGCGGCAGCGTGCGGTATTTCACCAGAAAAATTAACCATTATCGTCACACCAACCAGCAGTTTAGCGGGTGGTGTTCAAGTGGTGGCGCGAGTGTTAGAAGTGGCGATGCACAAAGCACACGCATTACATTTCCCATTGGAAAACATTATTGACGGCAGTGGTTCTGCACCAATTTGTCCGCCACACCCCAATTTTGTAAAAGCAATGGGACGCACAAATGACGCGATTTTATTCGCTGGACAGGTGCATTTATTTGTCAAAGGTAGCGACGAAGCGGCTGAAAAATTAGCAAAAGAATTGCCCAGCTCAACATCAAAAGATTACGGCAAACCGTTTGCTGAAATTTTCAAAGCCTACGAATACGATTTCTTCAAAATCGACGCAATGTTATTCAGTCCAGCAAGCGTGATTGTAACGGCAGTTGAATCAGGAAAATCATTCCGCGCGGGTCAACTCGATAACGCCTTATTAGATTTATCATTTGGCGCGTAAAACATCATTGAAGCAAGGCGTTCCAAAAAACGCCTTGTTGCAAAAGGATAATTCATGAAATTCAAAATTTTAGCCTTCGCTTTAACCGCCACATTTTTCAATATCTCTCACGCTGAAACTGTTTTTGTCACACTCGAAAAAGATAATGCAATCGCAATTTTAAATCCTGTTGACGGCAAATTATTAAAAACCGTTCCTGTCGGCAAACGTCCACGCGGCATTGCGTTAAGTCCCGACAAAAAATTACTTTACGTTGCAACCAGCGACGACAACACCATTAAAATTTTCGACGCAGAAACGCTTAAACAAACAGGAAAATTACCTTCTGGCGAAGACCCCGAAACATTTGCGTTAAGTCCAACGGGCGACAAAATGTATGTGTCAAATGAAGACGATAGTTTGGTGACGGTGATTGATTTGGCAAAAAAGAAAGTCAGCAAACAAATCAAAGTCGGTGTTGAACCCGAAGGTATTTGCGTTAGTCCTGATAATCAATGGATTATTAGCGCGTCCGAAACCACGAATATGGTGCATTGGATTGATGTGAAAACACAGACGATTGTTGAAAATACGTTGGTTGATGCACGTCCGCGTTTTGTGACGTTCACGCCTGACAGTTCGCAACTTTGGGTCACGTCAGAAATGGCGGGAACGTTGATGGTTTTGGATGCCAAAACAAAACAACCGATTAAAACGATTAGTTTTGCGATTCAAGGCGTGCCGAATGACAAAATTCAACCTGTTGGCGTTGCGATTGATAAAGAACGTAAACGTGCTTATGTTGCGCTTGGAACTGCGAATCGTGTTGCAGTTGTGAACGCGCAAACTTTTGAAGTTGAAAAATATCTGTTAGTGGGTTCGCGTGTTTGGAATGTGGCATTTTCATCTGATGAAAAACGTTTATACACGGCAAATGGTTTAAGCAATGACGTTTCGATTATCGATTTAGAATCGCAAGTTGTTACAAAATCCGTTGGTGTAGGAAATTACCCTTGGGGATTGGCGGTTAAACCATGAATGAAATCGCTTTAACAGTTGAAAATTTAACCTTTTCTTACGGTCAGAAAAAAGCTCTCGATAACGTCAATTTTCAAATCAACGCAGGCGAATGCACGATTTTATTAGGTGCAAACGGTGCAGGAAAAAGCACGTTATTTTCATTGATTACGCATCTCTATGACACGCATAGCGGCAAAATTGAATTATGTGGTTTTGATATTCAAAAGCAATCGCGTCAAGCATTGGCGCGTTTGGGCGTTGTATTTCAACAAACAACGCTCGATATGGATTTAACGGTTTTACAAAATTTGCGTTATCACACGGCGTTGCACGGAATGAGCGGAAAATTAGCCGATAAACGGATTCAAGAAGAATTGGAACGCTTGCAAATGTATGAACGACGCAGTGAAAAAGTACGACAATTAAATGGCGGACACAAACGGCGTGTTGAAATTGCGCGGGCGTTGTTGCATAACCCCGCGATTTTATTACTTGATGAACCGACAGTTGGACTTGATATTCCTAGCCGTCAAAGCATTGTCGAATATGTTCATCAATTAGTTTCGGACGAAAAAATTGCCGTTTTGTGGGCAAGTCATTTAATTGATGAAATTTATTCAGATGACCATTTGATTGTGTTACACCAAGGGCAAATCAAAGCCAAAGGAAGTTTCAAAGAGGTTTTAAAGGAAACAAAATCCGATAATCTTTCAGCTGCTTTTGAAATGTTGACTTCAAAAAGTTGTTAATTTTCACTATTTAACGCTTCAACACGCTGAAAACCTTTCGGCAAAAGCGTTCCACGTTTTGCACGATTGCCTGTGTACAACGCTAAATCATTTGATTTTAAGGTTAGCGTCCGTTTTCCTGACAGCACAATTAACGCACTTTCAGGTTTTAAAATCGTGAATGCGACGACAAAATCGCGTTTATTTTTTAATTCATCGGCGGGAATTTGAATCAATTTGTTGCCTTTACCTTTTGGCAATGTGGGAATTTCATTTAACGGAAAAAGCAACAAACGACCTTGATTTGTCGCAATCGCTAATAAATGATTTTCGTCATTCGTTAATTGCGGGAATAACAAATTTTCTTCATTTGAAAGTGTGACTAAACTTTTGCCTGCTTTATTTTTACTCGCTAAATCGTTGAGCGGCGTTTTAAAACCGTAACCCCATGAATTGACGAGCATCACCAAATCATCAGACTG
>CAIVBX010000245.1 GCA_903904275.1 uncultured Pseudomonadota bacterium | reverse complement strand
GAGTTAGCCGGTGCTTCTTCTAAAGGTAATGTCAAGTTCGCGGATATTAGCCACGAATTTTTCCTTCCAATTGAAAGTGCTTTACAACCCTAAGGCCTTCTTCACACACGCGGTATTGCTGGATCAGGCTTTCGCCCATTGTCCAATATTCCCCACTGCTGCCTCCCGTAGGAGTCTGGACCGTGTCTCAGTTCCAGTGTGACTGATCATTCTCTCAAACCAGTTAAGGATCGTCGCCTTGGTGAGCCTTTACCCCACCAACTAGCTAATCCTACGCAGGCTCATCTATTAGCGAAAGGTCTTGCGATCCCCTCCTTTCCCCCGTAGGGCGTATGCGGTATTAGCTTAAGTTTCCCTAAGTTGTCCCCCACTAATAGGTAGATTCCTACGCGTTACGCACCCGTCCGCCACTAATCGAAAGAGCAAGCTCTCTCTCATCGTTCGACTTGCATGTGTTAAGCATACCGCCAGCGTTCAATCTGAGCCATGATCAAACTCTTCAGTTTAAATCAGTTTTGTAACTATATAAAATTAGTTACCAATTTGGTCTCGATTAGAATCAACTGACAATTTAAAAATTGCCGTGTTTGTTCTTGTGTCGATTATCTTGTTAATCACTCGATAACACCACAAGCACCCACACAAATTATTTTGATTAAATTTTTAAAGAGCTTTTGTTTTTCGCTTTAGCTGCGTTGCCGTAGCTGAGTTTTAAAATTATAGCGATTTTTTTTAGTTTGTCAAAAGTTTTTTGAAATTATTTAATCTTTTGGCTTTTTTGCTGAAATCCTCCGATCAAAAATTCATGATTGAAACTCAACTATCCAATTGATTTACTTATCATTTTTATATTAAATAGCTTTAGGTATCGCAACTAATAATTTTTGTGTGTAAGAATGCTTTGGAGTAGTCAGGACTTGCCGAACATCGCCAATTTCTACAATTTTTCCTTTAAACATAACCGCAACATCATCTGCAATTTCAGCAACGACACCTAAATCATGCGTAATAAATAAATAACTCATGTTTTGTTCTTTTTGCAGCGTTTTCAATAATTGAATAATTTGCGCTTGAACTGAAACATCTAACGCGCTAGTTGGTTCATCACAAATAATCACTTTGGGTTCAACGGCTAACGCTCGTGCAATACAAATTCGTTGCCGTTGACCACCTGAAAATTCATGCGGATAACGATACATTGCATCTTCGGGAAGTTCGACACGTTTTAATAAGTTTCGGACACGCGATTCGCGTTCGGTTTGAGGCATTTTAGGACGTAATGCTTGCAAACCTTCCGCAATAATTTCACCAACTAGCATTCGCGGATTCATCGACGAAAAAGGGTCTTGAAACACAATTTGAATGGCGGCACGTTGTTCACGCAACGCTTCACCAACTAAAGAATGTAACGCGATTCCATCTAAAAAAACTTCACCATTCGACGGAATCAAATGCAATAACGCTTTGCCTAATGTCGTTTTTCCACAACCCGATTCCCCAACTAATGCCAACGTTTTAGCACGTTCTATCGTGAAGCTCACGTCATCAACAGCGCGAACATAATCGACAATACGCTTAAAAATGCCTTTACGAATTGGATAATGGCAAGAAAAATTTTTTACTTCTAATATTGGTGGCGACGTTGTGATTTCTTTATTTTCACAACTGTGCATTGAAGGCAACGCGGCGACTAATTTTTGCGTGTAAGAATGTTGAGGATTTTGAAAAAGTGCTTTTGCGTCGCCTGTTTCGACTATTTTACCGTTTTGCATCACGGCAACACGCCCAGCAATACTAGCAACCAATGCCAAATCATGACTAATCAACCACAACGCCATGCCTGTTTGTTTTTGGATAGTTTTAAGAAGTTCTAAAATTTGCGCCTGAATCGTGACATCTAACGCGGTTGTGGGTTCGTCAGCAATCAATAAATCAGGTTTTCCCGCCAATGCAATTGCAATCATCACACGTTGACGTTGTCCGCCAGAAAGTTGATGCGGATAATCTTTCACACGTTGTGCGGCATTGGGCAATTCAACTTGTTGCAATAATTCAGTGACACGTTGTTTGAGTTCAGTTTTTGACAGTTTGAAATGCAAATTCAACACTTCAGAAATTTGCTGCCCAATTGTCATGACAGGATTTAACGACGCAATCGGGTCTTGAAAAATGATTGCAATTCGTCTGCCGCGAATTTTGCACCAATCATTTTCTGAAAGTGGCGATAAATTTTCGTTTTGCAAACGCATCGTTTCACTTTCAACAATCGCGTTATGCGGCAACAAATTTAAAGCCGCCAAAGCAGTCATTGATTTACCCGAACCTGATTCACCAACTAAAGCAAAGGTTTCGCCTTTTTGAATATCAAAACTGATGTTATCAACAACTGTTACGTTACCAAATTGAACAGTTAAATTTTCAACCGCAAATAAACTCATTTAAAAACCGTGTTCACAAATTCCGCAATTTTTTCAATTTCTTCTACACATAAACTATGCTCCATTAAATAGTCATGCCACTGAATGAAATAGCCCATCTTTTTCAAACCATCAAATGCCGCTTTACCCGTTTCAATTGCGACCACAGAATCAATAATTCCATGTGACATAAAAATCGGTGTGTGATTATTTGCTTCGGCGCGTTGTATTTTCAAACTCTCTAAAGTCGGCAAATAAGCAGATAACGCCACAATTCCAGCTAACGGCTGATGAAAACGTAAACCTGTATGCAATGCTAAAACCCCGCCTTGTGAAAATCCGACAAGTAGAATGTTTTTCGAGGGAATACCCTTGACAATTTCTTTTTGAATCAACTGATTGATTAACGCAGCTGAATGTTCGATGCCTTTCACATCAACTTCTCGATTCAAATCGTCCATTTTCAAAATGTCATACCACGCTCGCATTTCTGCGCCGTGATTAACAGTAATTTTTTGAATTGGCGCGTGTGGAAAAATAAATTTAATGCTTGTCGAATCAATTAAATGCAGTTCAGGTACGATATTTTCGAAATCATGTCCATCTGCGCCTAAACCATGCAACCAAATCACAGAATACTTGTGCGTTGATGTTGCTGGAATTTCAACGGTTTCAAGCGCAAGTGCGTTTTGCTGTGTCATAACTAACCCCAAAATCAATATAAGAAAAATTTTTGCAAAATGTAGCATTGTTTAGTGACTATTTTTTGAAAATAACGTGCTGTAATTTTGTGCAGAAAGTTCAGAATTTTTTGTCGCTAAACCACCAATGACTGCCAAAATATCCGCTCCCGCATTTAATAATGACGCGCCATTTTCGGGCAAAATTCCACCAATCGCTACAATTGGCAACGTTAAAATAGTTTTAGCAGCAGTTAATGTGCCGATTTCAGCAGGAGCGGCTAAAGGTTTTGAATTTGAGGTAAAAAATCGACCAAATGCCACATAATTTGCGCCTTGTTTTTCAGCTTCAATTGCACGTTTTAACGAGTTATAACAAGAAACACCAATAATTGCGGAATTACCTAAACGCTTACGCGCGTCTGAAATAAAACCGTCTTCTTTACCTAAATGCACACCGTCTGCACCAATAGTTTCGGCAAGTTTTACGTTATCGTTAATAATCAACGGAACATTGTAGGAATGGCAAAGTGTTACTAGTTGATTTGCTAAATCTATTTTATCAATACCGCTTTTTTCTCGATATTGCACCAAAACCGCGCCACCTCTCAAAACTGCTTCGGTAAATTCCAAAATTTCATTGTCTGTTTTACCATCAGGCGTAATGGCATAAAGTCCTTTTTGAAGCATTTCAAACATTTAATCTCTCCAAAAAAAACGATTCGGATTCAGTTGCCCTGAACCTGTTCGATAACCAGCTTTTAAACTTTGCCAAGTGTACTCTTGCGCGTCATTTATCGCTTGCATCGGTTCAACGCCTAATGCTAACAATGCCGCGATACTTGAAGCCAACGTACAACCTGAACCGTGATAAGTTGCGGGCAATTTTGCCCAAGTGTAAATTTCTGATTGTTGTAAATGAAAAAGACGATTTTCAACTGTTTCGATGGCTTCATCTGCACCTGTAATCAAAACATATTCACACCCTAAATTCAGTAATTCCAAACCGCATTCTTCAATGGATTCTAAATTTGTTAAACGTCGTGCTTCTGCTCGATTTGGTGTTAAAACGGTTGTCAATGGCAACAATAACTCTCGCATCTCCGTCAATAAATCGTCATTTACTAAATTCGTTCCGCCACCTGCCGCTAAAATTGGGTCTAAAACCACAGGAATTAACGGATAATTTTTAATAATGTCATAAATCACTTGAACTGTATCGACACTGCCAATTAAGCCAATTTTAAACGCATGAACAGGTAAATCAGCCAACACTATTTTTGCTTGCTGACGAAGCTGGTCAGAATGTTGCGGCACGATTCCTGCAACATTTTTTGTATCCTGTTTCGTTAAACAAGTAATTAGGCTCGCTGCATGACAATGATAACTGGTGATGGTTTCAATATCTGCTTGAATTCCAGCTCCACCGCTTGGGTCATGTCCTGAAAATGAAACCACAACGGGACGTGGCAATTGTTGCATAAAATACTCCTGTTCTGTCTGTAAATGAGTTACAAAAATAATCCATTCCGCCGATAAAAACGTACTACTATCAAGCTAGTAATTATCGCGTGATAAAATTGCATTTTTAGCCAAAATTTTAACCTTTGACTGTGAATTAACTATATATTATGTCTACGAACCAAGAATATGTTTTAACCGATACCGATTCAATTGTTTCTAAAACCGATTTAAAAGGCATAATCACTTATGTCAATGACGATTTCATTCGTATTGGCGGTTTTTCAAGAAGCGAGTTAATTGGTTCGCAACATAACATTTTACGTCATCCTGATATGCCTAAATCGGTATTTGCTGATTTGTGGAAAACACTAAAATCAGGAAAACCATGGACTGGTATGGTTAAAAATCATCGTAAAAATGGCGGTTATTATTGGGCACGCACGGATAACATGCCAATTTTTGAAAATGACAAAATCGTTGGTTATTTATCTGTTCGGCGTAAAACATCTCCTGATGAAATCACAGCTACTGCCGCGTTATACCGTGAGATGCACTCTGGTAAAAGTAAAGTTACGTTTGATGGTGGCATGATTATCATGCCAGGTTTGACCAAAAAAATTACAAGAACCTTCGACAATTTATCCGTTAAAACAAAATTGATTTCATTGGTACTTATTTCTATCTTGTCACTAGTGGTATTGGGAAGTTATGCCCGCTACGGTTTAAAAACAATTAAAAATCATAATAATGAAACGATAAATGAAATCGCAGAACACGCAAAAGGCGTGAATTTAACGCGAACAATTCAATTAGATTTTAAAACCGAAATAAAAGAATTTAAAAATGCTCTGTTACGCGGAAAAAATGCCACCGAATTCACTAAATATACAAAATCCGTTACAGAACAAAGTGAAAAAGTCACCGCAAATCTCAATGCGCTAAATACGTTAATGGCAGATATGCCAGAAAAAGAAATGCTGGCATTAGTTGCTCAAGCACTTAACGAAAATGTCACATTATTAAAACAATATCAACAAGCTCTTAAATCGTACCAACCTGAAGATTCAAATAGTATTTTTACAGCTGACGAGATGGTAAAAGGCATTGACCATTCGTTTGTGACTAACATTGATAAATTAGCTACGTTTCATCAAACTGAAATTGAAAAACATATTCAAGAAGGAAAAATTCATTCCATTTCCATCATTGAACAGTTTGAATATCAAACGATATTTACATCTTTGCTGATTATTTCTGTTCTTTTGCTTTGGTCAATTGCGACGTTGTTAAGCATTTTGCATCCCATTCAAAAAGCCACAGATTTAATTTCTCAAATTACAAAAGGTCAGGAAATTAACATCAATGAATTTTCTAAAAATGAATTAGGTCGCATGATGCAATCCATCAAAACGATGGGCATTAAATTCAGTTTTGAAGCATCAGAAGACCAACGCATCGCTAACGAAATGTCACGAATTAAAATGGCTCTCGATGAAGTACGAATGCCAGTGACATTATCAAATAGTGAAAAAGAACTGATTTATATGAATCACGCCGCGCAAAGTCTTTGGAGTGAAATGAGCGGTGAATTATCAAAACGCCTTCCAAATTTTAGTGTCCAAAATATGTATGGTGCGCCGCTCGCACAGTATTTGGAAACAGAAGACGATCGTAAAGAATTTGGCGAACAACGAAAAACACCAAAAGTGATGTTTATCAATTTGGGTAACAAAATGTTACGCATTACGGTAATTTCAGTATTTGATGCGCGTGATGTTTATGTTGGTCGTGCCACACAATGGGAAGATATTACGGCTGAACGCGCGATGCAAAAACAAATTTCCAGAATTGTCGAACAGTCAACCACAGGAAATTTTAGAAATCGTGTCAATGTTGATGTGAAAGACGGATTTTTTAAAGAATTAGCGGAAGGACTAAATGTTCTTTTAGAAACCTGCGAACAAAATTATGGTGATATTTCTGATATTTTTATCGCATTATCAAAAGGTGATTTAACTTACACGATTACAAATAGTTACACAGGTGAATTTGATACGATTAAACAAAATGCAAACAACACCGTAGAGCAATTAGCTGCAATTGTTGAGCAAATTAAAGACATCACGGAGTCGTTGAATAACAGTTCCGAAGAAGTTGCAAACAGCAGTAATAATTTATCAAGACGCACAACCGCACAAGCTAGCGCGTTAGAAGAAACAGCGGCAAGTATGCACGAATTGAATTCAACCGTTGAAGCGAATTGTGAAAATGCAAATGATGCAAATGCCTTTGTTCAGGATGCGTCAGGCACAGCCACAAAAGGTGTTGAAGTGATTCGCCGTGTTGTAAAAACAATGGCTGAAATTCATGAATCTTCACGCAAAGTCGTCGATATTATTTCAGTCATTGATGGTATTTCATTTCAAACAAACATTTTAGCGTTGAATGCGGCTGTTGAAGCGGCGAGAGCAGGTGAACAAGGTCGAGGTTTTGCGGTTGTTGCAAGTGAAGTTCGGAGTTTAGCGCAACGGGCAGCGGCAGCGGCGGGGGAAATTAAAATGTTAATCAATGACTCGGTCGAAAAAATCGAAGATGGAAGTAGTCAAGTTGTTGATGCAGGTCACACGATGGAAGACATTGTGGGCTTAGCACCCAGCGACACGGCGCACAGGCCTTTGTCGCTTATGGCCACCAGCACAAGGCCAAGGGAAGAGGGAAGGAGGGTGAAGGTGATTTT
>CAIVBX010000244.1 GCA_903904275.1 uncultured Pseudomonadota bacterium | reverse complement strand
CTGCCCGTTTACACATGGGTTTTTTAGATTTGAGTGGCGCGTTAGGTCGGCAATTTGGCAGCATTGGCGTGGCATTAAACGAACCTGTGACACAGCTTCTCATCTCGAAAGACAAAAAAAATCATGATGAAAATTCATCTATTTCAAAATATTTAACTACATTTTGTAACGCATTCAATGTATCCGATGCGCTGCAAATTGATGTTGTGGAATCCATTCCTGAACATGTTGGATTGGGTTCTGGCACACAAATGGCGTTAGCGGTTGGTACAGGATTGAATGCGTTTTACGATTTAAAATTAAGCGTGCGAGAAATTGCCGCAGTGATGGATAGAGGTTTGCGTTCAGGCATTGGTATCGGAATTTTTGAACAAGGCGGCTTTGTAGTCGATGGTGGACGTGGTGAACATACGATTACGCCGCCGATGTTGGCGCATTTTGATGTGCCTGAAAATTGGCGATTTATTTTAGTTTTCGATGAACGCGGTCAAGGGCTACACGGACAACAAGAAATTCAAGCCTTTAAAATCTTGCCTCCTTTTCCACGTTCAGAAGTGGAGCGTTTGAGTTATTTATTATTAATGCAAGCCTTACCCGCCATTGCGGAAAACAATTTAACACAATTTGGTGATGTCATTACTGAATTGCAACGCGCGGTCGGCGAACATTTTGCTCCCGCGCAAGGTGGCGTTTTTAGTAGCCATGATGTTGCCAATGCGATGAATTGGTTTATGAATCGTGGCGCGGTGGCAATTGGACAAACTTCATGGGGACCAACAGGATTTTGTTTAGTTGAAAATACAGAAATGGCGGAAAATTTAGTGAAATCTGCCTGCATGACTTTTGCAGAAACGCCGCTAAAATTTAACATTGTCAGCGCAAGAAATCGCGGCGGCGAAGTGATTATTCAATAAGGTAACAACTTTTTGTGTGTGTGAATTGACATGAGAATGCCAAATCCCGCACACAATGTCACAATCGATGTGCCACCATAACTAACAAGCGGCAACGGCACGCCCACAACAGGTAAAACACCAATCACCATGCCGACATTGACAAACACATAAACAAAAAATGTAAAAGCTAAACTGCCTGCTAATAAACGGCTGTAAGTGTCTTTTGCTTGAGAGGCTATATATAAACAACGGCTAATAATCAATAAATACAATATCAATAAACTGACACAACCAAATAAACCGAATTCTTCCGCGAAAACGGCAAAAATAAAATCCGTCGAACTTTCAGGTAAAAAATCTAATTCGGATTGTGTACTGCCAAGCCAACCTTTGCCGTAAATACCCCCTGAACCAATTGCAATTTTTGATTGAATAATGTGATAACCACGTCCTAATGGGTCAGCTTCAGGATTGATAAATGTTAAAACACGGTCGCGTTGATATTCACGCATAAAATGCCACAAAACAGGTGTTAAAGCCGTGAGCAACGAACCAATTCCCACAATAAACCACCACGACAAACCCGAAAAAAATATCACAGCTGCGCCTGAGCTAGCGACCAATAACGCCGTGCCTAAATCTGGTTGTTTCGCAATTAACAACGTTGGGACAAGAATTAAAATGGTAGCAATCAATAATTGTTTTGGTTTTGGCGGAAGTGAATAAGCCGCTAAATACCACGCAATCATCATCGGAGTCGTAATTTTAATCATTTCGGAAGGCTGAAAACGAAACGCGCCTAATTCCAACCAGCGTTGTGCGCCTTTGCCAATTTGCCCCAAAATCAATACCGCCAACAACAACACAATGCCAAAACTAAACAAAATTACCGACCAACGTTTGAATTGATAAGGTTCTACATGCGCCAATAAAATCATCAATCCAAATGCTAAACAAACGCGTGTGCCTTGACGAATCAAAACGTCTAAATCTTGACCACCCGCGCTGTAAAGAATGACGAAACTTAAAATTGAAATCAAAATTAACGTGATAAATAACGGAATATCAACATGAAGTTTTCGTAAAAAATTGCCTAGAAAAGAATGTTTTTCAAATTGTTCGTGATGTATTTCAGATTGCATTATTGTGATTTAAATAGTTCGGGAAAATGTAAAAGAAGTTTCGCATATTTTTATATGAAGCGTCATAAATGCCCTGATTGTCATTTTTCGTCCAATACCCAAACACCGTTCCAATCGAGCATCGAAACATCCTTTTCTTTCAAACAGCGTTTCAAATATACACGCGCCACCGAATCGTCTTTTAATGTTTCAAAAATTGCGGCAGCTTCGGTTAATTTTCCTTGTTTATATAACGCTAAACCGTGATTAAACGTTTCCATTTCAATCGGTAGCGATTCGCCTTTAAAACCCAATAATTCATAAACAGTCACAGATGTATTTCGTCCAACGACTTTAATTGTTCCCGTTTCGCGCCAAATAAATTCATCATTTGTTTGTTGTTTCGTGGCTTCTGAAATCATCGTGTAAGTGCCAAAAAATTTATTTGCGCCTTCTAATCGCGCCGCTAAATTCGCGGCATCGCCTAACATTGTGTAATTAAAACGGGTTTTTGAACCAAAATTGCCAACCACCACCGCGCCACTATGAATCCCAATTCGATTGTAAATCCACGCGCCAGTTTGTTGATAAAATTCCTCTCGTTGTGCGGCTAATCGACGTTGACATTTCAAGACGCTTCGACACATTCGCACAGCATGGTCTTCTTGCGTCAGAGGCGCATTTGTAAAAGCAATAATGGCATCACCTTCATATTTGTCTAATGTGCCGCCTTCGTCCGTAATGATGTCAGTCATATCGGTTAAATAACTGTTTAAAAATTGCACTAATTG
>CAIVBX010000243.1 GCA_903904275.1 uncultured Pseudomonadota bacterium | reverse complement strand
ATTCGATAACCTCAAATGAAAAATTGCTTGAACGCTTTAATGATGCAATTGACCACGTTAGTGCGTTGTATGGAAATCTTGTTGCAGAAGGTATTAAAAAAGAAGATGCGCGAATGATTTTGCCGCAATGCACCACCTCTGAATTGATTGTTACAGGTAACTTTCAAGCGTGGCGCGACTTCATTACCTTGCGTGACACGAAAGAAGCGCAATGGGAAATTCGCGCGGTTGCACAAGAAATAAAACGACAACTGCACGGGATTGCGCTAAATATCTTTGCGTGAAACCACCTACTAGCCAAAAGGCTCAATGTGTGCGAACTGCATAAAAAAGCATCACGATTGCTCGAATTTAGATTTTTCAAAGATGCGTTGGATTGAAGAATTTATTAACGACAAAAACACATATGTACGAATCGTTAAATGCACGCAATTTGAAAAATGCGCTCACAAATTTAAAACAACGTTTGAAAGCCTTAAAAAACTTTATAAAACGATACGACTTGCAGAACAAAAGCTCGGTCGTGAAAGCCTAAATAAATTTTTTGAAGCGGTCGCTCAGGAGGGCTAACACCATGACACTTACCGATTTAAACAATCGCCTATTTGAACAACTTGACCGCATAAGCGGTGATTTAAACCAAACCCAACTGCGTGATGAATGTCATCGCGCCAAAGCTATAACAGGCATTGCAAAAGAAATCATCGACAACAAACGTTTGATGCTCGAAATCACAAAGCACGCAGACGAATGTAATTTACCTTCAAAAATGCTACCCGCTAGTTTAAGTAGTGAGTTGTCGTAATGACACGCTACGTTTATTCGCAAACAGAAATGGATTTTTTGTTTGCTAGGTCGCATTTGACTTATGACGAAGTAACACAAGCGTTTAATACGCAATTTGGTACGAAAAAAACCATTAAGGCAATTGGTTTATTTTGCAATCGGCGCGGTATTTATTTCAAAAAAACGGCACGCGCAAAAGGTTTGAAACGCAATTACAAAAACGGTTCACCTAGTCAGTTTCAAAAAGGACGCTCTGCACCTAACAAATCGCCACTTGGCGCGGAACGGGTACGCAAAAAAGATAGTTACATTGAAATAAAAACCGTGCGTGGCTGGGAAATGAAACAGCGCGTTGTTTGGGAGCGTGAGAAAGGTGAAATTCCAGCGGGTAACATTATTTTCTTTAAAGACGGTAATCAGCAAAATTGCGACATTGAAAACTTAGAGTGCGTGCCGCGCGGTGTGATTACCATTGCCAACAAACAGTACCAATTTGAAAGCTATCCCGCGCAAATGCGCGAAACCGTATTTTTAATGGCGCAGGTCAAATACAAGATGCACGCGCATCAAAATTCGTGTAAATGTGTATAAGATTTTTAATCGCTTTGTTATCATAAAAAAAGGCGTTCAAACAAATGAACGCCTTTTTTCACTTCCAACTGTAACCAGCAGTTGAAAAACACAACCACTAACATAATGGGTATTATATCATGAAAACTACAGCACTCAACATCTCCAGTGTTCTAGGCTGGTCAGTAT
>CAIVBX010000242.1 GCA_903904275.1 uncultured Pseudomonadota bacterium | reverse complement strand
TGGCAAGCCTGGTAAAGATTATCTTCCAGAACATGTTGAAATTGTAAAAAATATCGGTTATGAAGCAGCTGTTTCAACCTCGTTTGGTGTTTCAAATAAACAAAGCGATAAATGGCAATTAGCTAGAGCAACACCGTGGGATCACACACCAGAAAAATTTATGTTACGAATGGTCAGATTTTTTGCCCAAAAATAAAAAATTAACTTTAAAGACAGGAAGTGTGAAATGAAACGTGTACTTTTAATTATTACTACAACAACGCTAATAGGTTGTATTGATTCAGAACGTTACCCTTTGCATCACCATGGTTATTCTTCAAATTATTCAACAGTCAGACCAGTTTATCCGCGTTATGAAGAACGTTATTACAACCGAGCAGCACCTCAACGTTATGTTGTGCCAGCCTTGCCTGAGCCACCGCATTTTCGTGCTTATGAAGAAGATCGGTATCAAAAAAAATACAATCAGCGTCGTTATTCTCAGCGTGAAAACGAAGATAACGAAGATAATGACGAACACCCTCGTTTTCGGCGGTAAAAATAAAAAAGATCGATTGTTTGAAACAATCGACCTTTTTATTATCAAGTAGAAATAATCTTTTATTTCAAAACACGCAATGTGGGTTTAGTTTTTTTGGGCGGTTCAGAAGGCGTAGGCGGTATATCATTTTGAGAATCGTCTATGTCAAACACCATGCCACGCCCATTTTCTTTCGCATAAATTGCCATGACTGCTGAGACAGGTGCATTGATGTAAGTCGATTTACCGCTAAACCGTGTGTTAAATTCAATCGCTTCATTACCTAAACACAATGCTTCCACTGCAAGTGGACGAAGATTTAAAATAATTTTACCATCTTCAACAAATTGCATTGGCAACACCGCTGCATGATGATTTGCATTAACTTGTAAATAGGGTGTGAGGTCATTATCAACAATCCATTCATAAATTGAACGAATTAAATACGGTTTTAACTCGGTCATTTTGGCAATTCCGCCATATCTTTTTCGACTTCACTTAAACTACGCGCAAATGCTGAACGTCTGAAAATACGTTGTGCATATTTGTTAATAACATCATCAGGCGCAGCACTTAAATCAATACCAATACTAGGCATACGCCATAATAACGGTGCAATCACGCAATCAATTAACGAAAATTCGTCACTCATAAAATACGGACGCGCTTCAAAAATCGGTGCGGCGTTCAGCAAACTTTCACGCAACGTTTTTTTCGCTTTAGCGGATTTTTTTTCACCTGTATATAAAACGTCATTTAACAATTGGTACCAATCTTGATCAATACGTTTAATTAACATTCGAGCATTTGCCCGTGAAACAGGATCCATTTGATGTAATGGTGGATGCGGAAAACGTTCATCAAGGTATTCCATAATAATGCGTGAATCGTAAAGAACTAAATCACGTTCGACTAATGTGGGGGATACACCGCGTGGATTTTCATCAGATACGATGCAATTTGGATTTTCGGCAAGTAATTCTTTTGGTGGATTTTCGGGATCATAAAATTCCACGTCGGCAGCAATGCCTTTTTCTTGTAAAACAAAGCGAGCGCAATGGCTCATTACGCAATTAGGAGAAGAATAAAGAATCATAACGGATTTACGAGTAGCTGAGTTAGACACAAAAACAACCTCATTAAGAGGAAAAATGAGGTTGTATTATACATGATTGAATTTTTTAACGCTGAAATGACTAAAAATTTATTATTTTTCAGTCATTTAGAAGTTTAATGTACATCTTTCCAGTATTCTTTTTTCAGTAAATACGAAATTACTAAGAAAATTAACAAGAAAAACAACACATATTTACCCATTTGTTGACGTTCAAGCTGCACAGGTTCGCCAACGTAGACCAAGAAATTGACCAAATCATTGACAGTTTTGTCAAATTCTTCTGGTGTTTGTGAGCCTTTACTTGCACTGACTAATTTTTCAAGCGTACGTTGCTCGCCGTGTGTTTCAAAAATAGGTTGTTGTTCACCTTGTAATTGCCACAACGGATTAGGCATTCCTACGTCTTCAAAAATCGCATTATTTACACCAAAAGGCTTGCTTTTATCAGTATAAAAACTTTTCAAATAGCTATAAAGCCAATCTGCACCGCGTGAACGCGCAATTAACGATAAATCAGGCGGTTGCGTACCAAACCATTTTTCAGCATCGTGTTTATTCATGGCTGAGTGCAACTGGTCATAAATACCTGCACCTTCTGGCGCGATGTCAGCTAAAACGTGTTTTTCGTCAAGACCTAAATCATTAGCGATGCGTAAGTAACGAATTTGTTTTGCGCTGTGACAGCCTAAACAATACGTTACAAAATGTTTCGCACCACGTTGCAGAGAAATTTTGTCGCTCAAATCAATGTCAGCGGATTGCAAATCTGCTCCGCCCGATGCAAAAACATTGAGCGAGAGTGAAAATAAAAGAAGTGAAAGTAATTTTTTCATCAGTCTAAGCTCTCTTTCAAATTTTTTGCCGTGCGAATTAAGAGATTTTTCGCGCCTGTTTGATTGAAACCGCGTTTTACGTTTTCGCCTTCTGTGACTAATGTCACTTCATCAATTAACGCTTTCATTTCGGGAATACGTTCTTCTAAAGTGGGTTGCATCGTGATATGGCTTGGTATAGGTTTGAGTTTTTCCCAACGTGTGTAAATTGGCATCAATAAGAAAAAGCCAAAATAATACGCAGTGAAAATACGCGCCATAATCGTCGCAACTGGCGTGACGGGTTGTGTACCTAAATAACCGAGTGCAATAAAACTAACTACGAAAAGCATCAATGCTTTTTTGTAAATGCCTCCGCGATAGCGAATTGATTTCACTTTGCCTCGATCAAGCCACGGCAATAAAAATAACACCACAATTGAACCACCCATGCCGATTACGCCAGCAAATTTGTCAGGAATTGCCCGCAAAATTGAATAAAACGGCGTGAAATACCAAACTGGTGCAATGTGTTCAGGGGTTTTCATTGGGTCAGCGGGAATGAAATTGGCGTGTTCTAAAAAGTAACCGCCCATTTCTGGCATATAAAAAATAACTGTCGCAAAGAAAATCATAAATACCGCCACACCTACAACGTCTTTGACTGTGTAATAAGGGTGAAATGGAATGCCGTCAGTTGGATGACCCCAAGGATCTTTTGATTTTTTAATGTCTACGCCATCTGGG
>CAIVBX010000241.1 GCA_903904275.1 uncultured Pseudomonadota bacterium | reverse complement strand
TCAAATCTTCTGATTTAAACGTTGCAGTGCATGAACCTTGCAGTCAACGTAACGTCCTCAAAAATCAGCAATGCGTTTATAAATTATTAGAAAAAATCCCCGATTTAAACGTTGTCGCTTTGGCGGATAATCAGATTTGTTGCGGTTCTGGCGGCAGTTATATGTTGACGCATCCTGAAAATTCCGCTCAGTTACGCGATTTGAAATATAAAGTTATTTCTGATGCAAATGTTGATTTAGTTGTGAGCAGTAATTTTGGTTGCGTGCTTCATTTAAATTCAAATCACACAACCGTTTTGCATCCGCTGGTTTTATTGGCGAAGCAATTAAAAAACTAACAACCTTTATCGCACGGATAAAAATGAAAAAAGTTACAGAGCGGTTGAATATCATTTCACCCTCTGCTGCCTTTAGGGTTTTACCATTACTAAAGCATATTAAATTATTGATTAATTTTTCTGAGGGCATTACTAAATACAAATAAAAGCAAGACGATTGCTACTAATTTCTTCATTATTTATGCACCAACACGCCTATTTAAGGCAAATTTAATACAGCCACCGTTAAAATCGTTGCACCTTAACAACAAAACGTACAGTTTTATTCTCTAAAGTTAAAAACTTCTTGTCTCGCAATGAGGCGTTGCAAGAAGCTGGTGAAGCACTTTGAATTTTTAAATTAACGTTAATCAAAGTTCTTCATACGCGATTTCTCTTTTGAATTTCGCTTATTAAAACCAATTTGAGACCACTTTATGAAAAAGTTAATTCCGATTTTATCGTTAGCTATATTAAGCAGTTGCAGTCATACAACACAAGTGAGAGCGAGTTTAGCACCTACTTCAGAAGAGACAACCGCTCGACAATCCGATGACACATTGTCATTTTCAAATACAGCAACTAAATACAAAAATACTAAAAAAATTGTTGCCTCAAAATCTTCTTCAAACAAAAAAGGTCACGGTGTTGCATCGTGGTATGGCAATCATTTTCACGGCAAAAAAACTGCGACAGGCGAATTATTTGATATGAATGCCATGACCGCCGCACATAACAGCTTGCCGCTAGATTCTTATGCTGAAATCACTAACGTTGAAAATAATCGCACTGTCATTGTGCGAATTAACGACCGTGGACCTTTTGTTGATAATCGTATTTTGGATTTGTCATATTCAGCAGCAAAACAATTGGGCATGAACGAAGCGGGAACAAGTAATGTAGCAATTAAAGCGATTGCACCAGAACAAGCCTTGAAACGATTACAAAAACAAAACCAGCCTGTTTATTTACAAATTGGCAGTTTTAGTAATAAAAAATCAGCGCAAGAATTATTAGCGAATCTAAAAAAACAACATTTGCCTGAACCTAAAATTGCTTCGTCGAGCAACAAAAACGCTACGCTTTATAAAGTTCAATTGCCAATCAAGTCATCACGCAACGCAAGCGACTTGAATAATAAATTGGCAAAATTGGGTTTTACAGACTCCAAATTTGTGACAGAAACCAATTAAATCAATCGATTGTCATGATACAATCGCGCTCAGTTTTATCTTGTTTCACTCTGACCGAATCCCATGACAATCAAATCTGCTCTACGTTTTATTCTCTTTTTTATTTTTATTCTTACGACGTTACTTGCTCGCGCCGAAGAATCTGACATTTTAACGCCTGCGCCACCTAAAATAGCCGCAAGTAGTTTCATTTTAATGGACTACAACACTGGCAAAATTCTCGCTGAAAACAATGCCGATATTAAACTTGCGCCTGCGAGTTTGACTAAAATCGTGTCAGTTTATGTTGCATTTCGTGAAATTGCGAACGGACATTTAAAGCTAGATGATTTAGCCACAGTTAGTCAAAATGCGTGGCAAACTGGCGGTTCACGGATGTTTTTGGAAGTGAATAATAAAGTCAGCATCGAAGATTTAATCAAAGGCATTGTGATTCAATCGGGCAATGATGCGGCTGTAACGCTCGCTGAACATATTGCAGGCAGCGAATCAACGTTTGCCGAAATGATGAATCAACAGGCAGCACGTTTAGGAATGTTGAACAGTCATTTTGAAGACAGCAACGGACTTCCCGCCGAAAATCATTACACCAGCGCACGCGATTTAGCGATTGTGACGAAAGCCATTATTGATGAATTTCCTGATTATTACCGCTGGTTTTCACAAAAAGAATTCACTTACAACAAAATCACGCAACACAATCGCAACCAACTTTTAGAACGTGACGAAACCGTTGATGGTGTAAAAACAGGTTTTACTGATGATGCGGGTTATTGTTTAGTTGCTTCAGCTGTTCGTGAAAATATGCGTTTGATTTCGGTTGTAATGGGAACAAGCAGTGCAAATGCCCGCGCAAACGAAAATCAAAATTTACTGAATTACGGCTTCCGTTTTTTTGAAGGTCATAAACTTTATGAAGCCAAAAAACAATTAGCTGAAGCACGAGTTTGGAAAGGGGCTATTCAAAATGTGCCGCTTGGTTTAGCGCGTGATTTAAATGTGACAATTCCACGCCGTCATTATGCGGATTTAAAAGCGGAATTGATTGTTGATAAAAAAGTGACTGCGCCGATTGCAGAAGGTACGAAATTGGGTACAGTAAAAGTTACGTTGAAAAATGATGTTGTCGCAACAGCAGATTTAATCGCTTTAAAATCCGTTGAACAAGGCAACATCTTTCAACGTCTTTATGACAACATTTTGATGATGAAGGAAAAATCAAATGACAAAAAGTAAAAAAGTTTTTTTAAACGGCGAATACATCGACGCTGACAAAGCTAACGTATCTGTTATGGACAGAGGTTTTTTGTTTGGTGATGGAATTTATGAAGTCATTCCTGTTTATCAGGGTTCGTTATTTCGTTTTGAAGGACATTTAGACCGTCTTGAAAATAGCTTAAAACTCACACGCATTGAAAATCCGTATTCGCGTGAACAATGGCGCGACATCATGTTGCCGTTAATTGACGCGACAAAAGACCAATATATTTATTTTCAAGTCACACGCGGCGCAGCTGAAAAACGTGATCATGCGTTTCCAATCGGCGTAAAATCCACCGTTTTTATGATGTGCAACGACATCGCATCTTTCAAAGACAAAGAAAAAGGCGTGAAAGCCATTAGCGTTGAAGATAATCGTTGGAGCGCGTGCAACATTAAAGCGATTGCGTTGCTCGGTAACATTTTATTGCGTCAACAAGCCGTTGAAAATGATTGTGCCGAAGCGATTTTAGTGCGTGAAGGTTACATTACAGAAGGTTCTGCGAGTAATGTTTTTGCGGTGATTGACGGAATTTTAATCACACCGCCGAAAAATAATTTTATTCTTGCAGGGATTACGCGGGACGTAATTTTGGAACTCGCGGCAGCAAATAACATTCCTGTTTCTGAAGATGTGATTTCGTTGGATGCACTGAAAACGGCGAGCGAAATTTGGTTTGCCAGTTCAACACGCGAAATTTTGCCCGTTGTTGAATTAGATAATCAACCTGTTGCAAACGGCAAAGTCGGACAACGTTGGCATCAAATGAATGATTTATTGCAAGCGTATAAAACTAATTACGCAGCGAGTGAAAAATGAGCGACGAAATCGTAGAAAAAGAAGAAACCTTGTTTGAATTTCCGTGTGAATTTGCAATTAAAGCCATGGGAAAACACGGCGAAGGCGTATTAGAAGCGACTGTGACGGAAATCGTTAGTCGCCATGCGCCTGACACCCATAATCACAAAGTTAAAGCAAAACCGAGCAAAGACGGAAATTATTTGTCAATTACAATTACGATTGAAGCACAAAGTAAAAAACAACTAGACGCGATTTACCAAGATTTGGTTGACCATCCGCACGTTTTGTACGCGCTGTAAAAAAGGAATTGAACATGATTAAAGCAGGCATTGTCGGCGGTACGGGTTACACGGGTGTGGAATTATTACGCATTTTGGCGTTACATTCTGAGGTTGAAATTACCGCCGTAACGTCACGTTCAGATGTCGGAATGCGTGTTGATGCGTTATATCCGAATTTGCGCGGTTATTTGGCGGATTTAACATTTTGTTTGCCGACAATTGAATGTTTATCGAATTGCGATGTGGTTTTTTTCGCTACGCCAAATGGTACGGCAATGTTGATGGCAAAAGAACTTTTGGCTTTAGGCATTAAAGTTATCGACTTATCCGCAGATTTTCGTTTAAAAGATGTTGCCGAATGGGAAAAATGGTACGGCATGACGCACGCGAGTTCAGATTTAATCGAAAATGCGGTTTATGGTTTACCAGAAATTCATCGTGAAAAATTGAAAAATGCCGATTTAATCGCGTGTGCAGGTTGTTATCCGACGGCGGTGCAATTAGGTTTTTTGCCATTACTTGAAAAAGGTTGTGTAGATTTGAATTTAATCGCTGATGTGAAATCGGGCGTAAGTGGGGCAGGGCGCAAAGCTGAAATTGCCACGTTGATGAGTGAAACAGGCGAAAGTTTCAAAGCCTACGCTGTCAACGGTCATCGGCATTTACCCGAAATTACGCAAGGTTTAACGGCGGTTGCAAATCAAGCAGTAAATTTAACGTTTGTGCCACATTTAACGCCGATGATTCGCGGTATTCATGCGACGTTATACGCTAATTTAACGACTGAAGTCAGCGTAGAAGAATTGCAAAACTTGTACGAAACTCGTTACGCAGATGAAGAATTTGTTGATGTTTTGCCATTCGGTTCACATCCAGATACACGAAATGTACGCGGCAGTAATCGTTGTCAAATCGCTTTGCATTTGCCACAAGGTGGAAAAACGTTGGTGATTTTGTCCGTGATTGATAATTTGATAAAAGGTGCTGCGGGTCAAGCTGTGCAAGCAATGAATTTACGTTTTGGATTAGCTGAAAATTACGGATTAAAAACGGTTGCGTTGTATCCATAAAGATTTGAGATTTTTAACTGATTTATAAAAAAGTACGCCCTCTGGTTTTTAATACCAGAGGGCGTTTCAGGATTTTAAACTAACCTATCCAGAAAAGGTCTGAGTTGATTTCGGCAGCACTTATCAGTGCTGCCATTGTCGGCACTTCAACGTTCGCCATTGCGACATCACTCGACGAAACATTGAAATATACGTCAGTCATATCTACAGAATTTCCATTAACAAGCAACGCATTACTGCGTTCTAAATGCAAGTTTCCTTGAGCATCTAAAAGCGGCATTTCAGTGTAATTAACAGTTAGACTACTTATCCCTTTGTCAGCCAAACTGAATAGTTCACCATTTTCTGTTTTGTGGTCGCCATTAAGGTCTTGCCAAATTTGTAATTTCGCAAAATCAACATCTGACGCATTTACAACACCATCATGATTACTGTCATAACTTGCTAATTTTGCAAAGCCATCACCTTTGGACAATCCTCCAAATAATTCAGAAATGTCATCAATTTTACCGTTGTTATTATTATCAACAACTAAGAAACCGTCATTGCTTGATAACCAACCAGAATTGATTGCTTGTCCATTTCCCAATAAATCAAATGTGCCTGCTGAATCAGAACGACTCACGGTTTGTATACCATCACCATTCAAGTCAATGACAATTGGCGTAATTCCAGCATCTCTAGTTAAGTCAATCTGACCAGAAGTCAAGGTGAATTTATCAGTATTACTCACATCGGTGGTTTTGATTCCATCACCTGCCACGTCAGAATCGATAGCATCATTAGTACCAGTGTCTTTAGGCGCCCATTTCCATGTACTCATGTTATAACCGCTTGCATCGCTGAGATTAGTATCCCAATGGCTTTTTAGGAAAACAACATTCGTTTTATCAAATTGCAGTGAATAAGTACCTGGTGCAACATCAAATCCATAAGTACCAGTGGCATCGGTTTTGGTTGTTTGTAACACTTTGCCACTAGAGTCAAGTAAATTCACGGTAATGCCTGGAATACCCCCACTGCCTTCACCAGCATCTTTGACACCGTTATTATTTCTGTCGTCATAGACAACTTCACCCGTATCTTGAAGCCAGTTATGATTCCAGTCCTCCCAAACACGATCACCAACATGAGCAAGTTTATAGAAACCCGCATCGACTGTTATGTTTTGCTGTCCAGAAGTAACAGTAATTGAACTCGTCGTGCCTGTTGTATCAATATCTGAATCTACCGCATCATTTGTGCCTTGATTTGCCTTCGTAATGTAATAGCTTGATGGAGTTATGACTTGCACTTTGTAACTACCAGGGTCAACACTAAACGAGTATTTGCCATTGCAATCGGTCGTAGCAGTTTGTGATACTTTGCCTGTCGAATCTAATAATTTGACAGAAACGCCGCTAATGCCTTTTTCTCCTGCGTCTTGAATACCGTTTCCGTTTGTATCGTCCCAAACGAAATCACCAATCGTCGCTTTAGTCACGTTGTTGAAAATACCTGCATCCCAAGATTTATCCGATTGCCCAGAAGTTAAAACAGTTGTAGTTGTTTTCCCTGTGCTTGTATTGGCATTACTGTCATTAGCAACGGTACTACCAGCAGCATTTTGTGTGGTGAAAACATAACCAGTAGGCAACGTCGTTTTATCAAATTGAATGCTGTAAGTGCCAGGCGTTAAATTGGTGAACAAATAATTGCCATTTGCGTCTGTTGTTAAAGGGCTTCCAACAGCAACACCACTTGCGTTCAATAATGATACTTTCACACCAGCAACGCCTGTTTCTCCCGTATCCTGAATGCCGTTTTTGTTAGCATCATCCCAAACACGATCACCAATTTCAGCTTTTTGATACAAGCCGGCATCAATATC
>CAIVBX010000240.1 GCA_903904275.1 uncultured Pseudomonadota bacterium | reverse complement strand
CAGCATCACCTGTTGTGACCGCTCAAGTTCAAACGCCTGTTCAAACAACACCTGCATCACCTGTTGTGACCGCTCAAGTTCAATCGCCTGTTCAAACAATGTCTGCATCACCTGTTGTGACCGCTCAAATCCAAACACCTGTTCAAATAACACCTGCATCACCTGTTGTGACCGCTCAAGTTCAATCGCCTGTTCAAACAACACCTGCATCACCTGTTGTAGCAGCTCAAGTTCAAACGCCTGTTCAAACAACACCTACTTCACCTGTTGTGACCGCTCAAGTTCAAACACCTGTTGATAATGCGCCATCGCCTCAAATTCAAACACTTGTCACACAACAAGAAATTCCCGCAAAAGCAGAAAAAAAATCAGACATTAAAAATGTTAAAACTGATGAAAATACACAAGCTGCTCCTGCGTTATTAGTCGTTGCAGAAACACCAACATTAACAGTTTCACAACCTGTGATAACACCTGAAAAATCAACGATTGAAAAACCTAAACAGAATGCACCGAAATCTGAAAAACCTGATTTGCCTGTCGCTGCTCAACAAGTAACACCTGAAATTATCGCGCCACTCGTCACAGCACAAGCTGCACCAGCTCAAAGTGATGCTAAAACCGCTGTTTTTGAATCCACAAATCAAAGTGGTGTTACATCTGATGGGAAAACAGTTTTAACACCAGCAAAAAATTTATTGATGGCAGCGGTAGCAAGTCGTGGAAACACTAATGACAATTCACCGAATAACAATAATGGTGGAAATTCGCAACCCAATCAAACCGTACAAATAGAATCGTCAGCGAATCCAATTATTGATAATAAAACAAGTGTGACAGATGCAAAATCGTTTGCATCATTGTTAACAGCTGAAAAATCAGATACCACCAGCGCATCAGCTACAGCTCCAACAACGGATAAGTCTGCGCCGCAAAACATTTCGGCAGCGGTAAATAAATTGGTTCAAGACACGAAAGTCGATGTTCCTGCGATGACAAGACCGCTTTCACATCCTGCTTGGAATCAAGAATTAGGAAGTCGGATTGTGTGGATGAATAATCAAGGTATTTCAAGTGCGGAAATTAAAATGAATCCTCAAAATATGGGACCTATCACGGTGCGAATTGATATGAATCAAGATCAAGCGACGATTGCTTTCACGGCTCAAAATAGTGAAGTTCGCACAGCGTTAGAAAACTCAATTCCGAAATTGCGTGAAATGTTGAGTTCACAAAATGTCGGTTTGGCAGATGTGAATGTGTCGCAACAATCATCAACCAGCACAAGTTCGGATTCAAATAAACAACAAACGGCTCAAATGATGATGGATGCGTCAACGAATGGGCAGGGAAATCGTCAAAATAATCCTGAAGTTGTTGACGCGCAAGGAAATTCGGTTTCTCAGGTTGATGCAAATGGTAACCAAATAATCGCCGATGAATTCGCAAACGCACAACCTATTAACACTAACAATACTAATGGGTTATTGAGCATTTACGCTTAAAAAATACATGTTTTGTGTAGTGAACAATTCACTACATAAAACGTTATTTTTTTCTAATTTGCAGCGTATTTTTACATTTTGGGTAATTTTTACATCCCCAAAATTCACTTTTTCCAGAACGTTTAACCATTTTTATATCGCAATTTGGACAGGTTGGTGTTGTGTAATCGCCTTGGGTTGCAATAATGAGTAGTTGATTTTGTTCTATTTCAGTTAATTCATGTATCGCATCAATTAGCTTTTTGCCATCGATTAGTAAGATGTTTTTATCTTTGCTAAATTCGATTGCGTCTTGGCTATATGATGACGTTGTAAAGAAGATGCCGTTTTCAACATCTTTGCTTTTCATTATGCCGAACAATTCTCGAATGAAACTCACACCGATTTTATTGTTTGTGTTGTAGGCTTTGCATTGTGCAATAGTTGTTACTTCCCCTAATATATTTTTGATTTCTATATCAATTCCATCGTCTTTACCTGTATTGGTTACGTTTGCATTATGGTTTTTGATAACCAAAAATTCTTTGCAAACTTCTTCATATTGCTTCCATTCTAATGACATCAATAATTGGAGTATCCATTCTGATGTTGTTTTTTCTGTTTTAAATGTTTTTGTTAATGTTTTCCATTCGCCATTTTCTTCATTTTTTTGTTTTCGACGATATGAGGAATTTAACCGAGTTTTTTTCATGCGTTTTCTTTTCTTTTCCGCACCGTCTAAAAATAAAATGATTGTTCCAAACACAAAAAATATAAATATTGAAACTATTTCATTATTCGTTCCCATTCTAAAATCCCATTAACCTATTTTTTAAATTCAAATTACTGCATTTCGACGGTTTTTAAACTTTCAAAAGCCGTCGATTTAAATTCATTAAATGTTTCACCATTTTGCTCAATAAATAACGCCGCAATTCCCGCTTGATTGGCAATTTCAATTCCTGTTTCACGTCCAACGCACAATAACGCGGTATCCCATAATTCTGACGTTGTTGCATTGTCACTAAAAACCGTCACAGAAACGGTTTCATGTGTAATCGGTTCGCCTGTTTTTGCATTCAAAATATGGCTGTAACGTCTGCCATTAGCATCAAAAAAATGGCGATATGTTCCCGCTGTCGTAATCGCAAACGGTTCAGCTTGATTAACGACAACAATTTTGTGCATCGAACGTTCACCAGAAAGTGGTTTCTCCAATGCCACGCGCCACATTGTATTGTCTGGTTTTTTACCGCGTGTTTGTAATTCGCCACCAATTTCAACCAAATAATTTTCTGCGCCTTGTGTTTCCAAAATTGCCGCAATTTGTGACACGCTATAACCTTGACCAATTGACGATAAATCGACTTTTAAACTAGGTACTTTTTTGCGTAAATGTGTTCCATCGAGCGTTTCTAATTGTGCCAAACCGACTTGCGATAAGGTTTTTTGTAAATTTTCTGCCGAAGGTTGCGTCAACGATTCGCCTTTAAATCCCCATAAATCAAACAGCGGCTTAATCGTCAAATCGTAACAACCTTTTGTGGCTTCACTCACAACGCGCGTTTTTTCGATTAAATTCACAATTTCTGCGCTGACTTCTTGCGGCTGTGTTGAATTTGTTGCATTAAATTTTTCGATTACTGAATCATCACGGTAATTTGAAAGCTGCTCATCAAGGCGTTTCAATTCGGCATCAACCGATTTTTGAAGTGCAACTGCATCAATGTTTTTTTCCGACGACCAAAAACTGATGTGATATGTTGTGCCTTGTGTGTAACCTTCAAATTTTTGAACCGTTTTGGGTTGGTCACACGCTGTTAAAAATAACGCTAAAACCAAAGTCGATTTTTTAATCATGTTTCGCGCCACCAATCAAATATAAACGGTTTGAATCACGACGACGTTTCACTTCCCAAACGCAAAGCATCGAAACAAATGCCGCAATCATGATGTAAATGGCAATCGGATAATTCGATTCGGTTTTAGTAATTAACGCGGTGACGAGCATTGGCGCAGTACCGCCAAAAATGGCTGCCGCTAAATTACATGACAACGACATACCTGTGTAACGTGTGCGAGCGGGAAAAATTTCAGTCACTAAAGTTGGAATCGGCGCAATGTAAAACGCAACGATGCTTCCAAATGCAAGTTGTGAAATTAACGCGAAAGTGAACGTTTGATAATTCAAAAAATAAACGTAAGGAATCGCAAATATCAAATAAAGAGCCGTGACAATTTTCATCAAGCGTTCACGACTTTTTGTATCACACAAAATTGCAGAAATTGGCGCACAAATCATCATCATAAATAAAACGCTGGTGTAAATTGTGAGTGAATCTGCACTGCTAAAGTGCATGAATTTCACCATAAAACTCGGCATAAAAACGGTTTGAATATAAAACGGAATGGTTACGGATAAATACAAACCCACGCCGAGTAAAACTTCTTTGTAATTATTTTTGAAGGTTTCACTGATTGGCGTTTCGCTAACATGACCTGCTTCTTGCGCTTCAATGAAAACAGGGCTTTCATTCAATTTTGAACGAATATACAAACCAACTAAACCAATGAAAAATCCCAAAATAAACGGAATTCGCCAACCATACATATCAAAATCTTCAGGTGACATAATTTTGGCTAAAACGGTTGAAATAATTGTTCCAAAAAGTAAACCCATCAACATACTAATCATGGATAAACTGCCGATACGATTTTTATTTGCAGGTTTGGCGTGTTCTACTAAATAAACAACTGAACCGCCAAATTCACCGCCAATCGCTACGCCTTGAACTAAACGAATTAACGTTAATAAAATTGGCGCGTAAATGCCAATCATTGCGTAAGTTGGCAATAAACCAATGCACGCGGTAGGAATTGCCATCATTAAAATTGACAATGAAAGCGCGTTTTTGCGTCCATATTTATCGCCGATGTAACCAAACATCATCGCGCCAAGTGGTCGCATTAAAAAACCAATCGCAAAAATGCCAAATGTAGCAATTAACGCAACGGCATCATTTCCCGCAGGAAAAAAATGTTTGCTGATTAACGCGGTAAATGTGCCGTAAAGTGAATAGTCGTACCATTCTAAACCGTTGCCTAGCATGGTTGAAGCAACGACTTTTTTCATTTGAGACATGAGAAATCCTGTGGTTTTTGTTTGAATTTAGAAAGTGTCCTATTCTAATAGAAACGAACAGGTAAAAACGAAAATAAGCGGAGAAACCTTTGCAAACGACAGCTCAAAAACAACTTGCCGATTTTTTTACGCAATTAGAAATAGAAAAGCGCGTGTCGATTCACACGTTGACAAATTACGAACGCGATTTGCGGCAGTTAACCGAATTTTGTAACGCGCAAAATTTTCAACAATGGTCAGCATTGCAACCGAATGATATTCGCCAACACATTTCAAATCGGCATCGAAAAGGTTTAGGTAGCGCTAGTTTGCAGCGCGAATTGTCTGCCATGCGAACGTTTTATGATTATTTATTAAAGAATAATTTGGTCACATTAAACCCTGCAAAATACGTCAAAGCACCGAAAACGATTCGCCCCTTACCGAAAACGCTAGATGTTGATGAAATGAGTGGTTTGTTAGAAGCAGGAACAGATTCCGTTTTAGAAATTCGAGATGTGGCGATGTTTGAATTATTTTATTCGTCAGGTTTGCGTTTAAGTGAATTGGTGGATTTGAATTTGGTAGATTTGGATTTGAAAGATAAATCGTTGCATGTTCAAGCTGGAAAAGGAGGAAAAGCACGAATTTTACCTATTGGCTGCAAAGCGATTTTAGCAATTCAAAATTGGCTCAAACATCGTGTGGCGCGAAATGAAACGGAAAAAGCCGTTTTTTTATCTAAAAATGGCAGTCGAATTGGACAACGTAGTGTGCAAAAACGTTTGGCGGAATGGTGCCTTAAAAAAGGTGTGCCACAACACGTTTATCCACACGCGCTCCGTCATTCATTCGCCAGCCATTTGTTACAATCGAGTCAAGATTTACGCGCGGTTCAAGAATTGCTTGGTCATGTGAATATCAACACGACGCAAATTTATACACATTTAGATTTCGAGCATTTAGCAAAAGTTTATGATAATGCTCATCCAAGAGCTAAGAAAAAACCAATAGTTGTTTAACCTTTTAGGAGATTTGTTGTGCCAAATACATTTGATTTAAACGAATTAAAAAACACGAACCGTTTGCCATCGCCATCAGGTACAGCATTAGAAATTATGCGATTATTGCAAACGGATAATGTGTTAATTAGCGACATTGCAGGATTAGTCAAAATGGATCCTGCGTTGAGTGCGCGAATTATTAAATTTGTCAATTCAGCAGGAACGAGCAATCAACGAAATATCATGAATGTAAATGATGCCATCGTTATGGTTGGAATGACGGCAGTCAAAAATTTTGCGTTAAGTTTGTCGTTAATAACGAAAGACAGTCAGCATCGTTGCAACGGTTTTTCTTATATTTCTTTTTGGTCATTATCCTTGGCGCGTGCAGTGGCATTGATGGCGTTGAATCATTTTGAGCGCATTATTCCACCAGAAGAAGGATTTACATTTGGTCTACTTGCAGATATTGGGCGATTAGCTGTCGCCAGCGTATGGAATGAAGAATACAGCGATTGTTTATTTTCTACGCATAATGAAATGGATTTGAAAAAAATGGAATCGACGCTTTTTAGTATTAACCATGATGAAATGAGTTTGTTATTACTAAAAGATTGGGGATTTTCAGGATTATTTGTTGATTCATTAGCCGCAAGTTTTACTACAAATTCTGCTCGTTCAAATCGATTAGCAACACAATTGATTCTTGCGCGGCAAT
>CAIVBX010000239.1 GCA_903904275.1 uncultured Pseudomonadota bacterium | reverse complement strand
CAACTTTTAGCAATTAAGTTAATTGCTTCGGTTGTACCACGCACAAAAATGATGTTGTCAGGCGATGGCGCATTGATGAAATTTGCTACCGTTTGACGCGCTTTTTCATACGCATCGGTTGAACGTGCCGCCAATTCATGCGCCGCACGGTGAATGTTCGAGTTTTCGTGTTCATAAAAATACGAAATCCGATCAATCACCACTTGCGGTTTTTGAGTTGTTGCCGCGTTATCAAACCAAACCAATTGATGCCCATTCACACGCTCATTCAAAATCGGAAAATCCCGACGCACAGCATGAATATCAAACGCACCGTGATGCGATTGTGGCGTATAAAGCGATTGCGGTTGCTCAAATGTTTTCACGTCATTCAAAAAATAAAACGACGAACCTTGCGAATTCAAATTTGAAATATCAAAAGGCAAACTGCGTGGCGTAATCAATTTTTGAATTTGTGCTTCTTGCGGCAAATTAAATTCACTCGGAATAGGCGCACGCGCTGACGACAAACCTGAAACGTTTTGCGCTCCCGCCAATTTTTGTAAATCGGCATCAGCAGGAATATCAAAATGTTGCGGTGGCGTAAAACTGCTTGCATTTGGCGTGGCGAATTGTTGCAACGCTTTCGGCAAATCCGCAGGAATGTCAGCTTGCGACGCGGCATTCGTCGCAAGCCCTAAACGCGAACCGTCACAATTTGGCAATTCAGAAAAAATCTGATTTGCCAATTGCGTTAATTGCTGTTCCATCGCTGCAATATCGGTTGAATACTCAGGCGTAAGATTATTTATAGTCATAATAGTTGCCTACGTTGACGTTTTCTAACACGCCGAGCGCGTCTTCAGTCAATACGGCGAGTGAACAGTAAAGCGATACTAAGTAAGACGCGATAGCTTTATGGTTAATGCCCATGAAACGTACCGACAAGCCCATGCTTAATTCGCCTGTTAAATTCGGTTGGTACAAACCCACAACGCCTTGACGGCTTTCGCCTGTGCGTAACAACAAGATGCTGGTTTTGCCGTTCACGACGCGAACTTTATCGCAAGGAATTAACGGAATGCCGCGCCATGTGATGAATTGTGAACCAAATAAACTCACGGTTGGTGGCGGTGTTCCACGGCGAGTAGCTTCACGACCAAACGCGGCAATCGCTTGTGGATGCGCTAAGAAAAACGCAGGTTCTTTCCAAACTTTGGCAATCAATTCGTCTAAATCATCAGGGGTTGGTGAACCTAAGGCATTGCGTGGTTGAATTCTGAAATTTGGTGCAACGTTATTTAACAAGCCGTATTCCGCGTTGTTAATCAATTCGCTTTCTTGGCGTTCTTTAATTGTTTCAATGGTTAAACGTAATTGTTCATTCGTTTGGTTATGTGGGCTGCTGTACAAATCCGCAACGCGCGTGTGAACATCAAGCACAGTGTTAACCGCATTCAAACGGTATTCACGACCCCATTCTTCGTAATCAACGAAAGTTTGTGGCAAGATTTTTTCATCTAAACTTGAGCAATCAACCGCTAAATTTGCTTCATTTTTAACTTTGTTGACGCGATAAATACCCGCTTCAACTGGAACCCAATGTAATAAATGTGTCAACCAACGTGGCGTAATGGTTGAAAGCATTGGTACCGTTTTTGTTGCATTTGAAAGTGTACGCGCGGCGACATCGCCTAACGCGGTATTGGCTTCATGAATATCAGACATTTTTGTTTCCTATTAAGTTTTGTTGGTGAATGAGAAAGTAATTATTTTTATGTTGTTACTGACCTGCATAGTTTTCAACAGCTTTTGTTGATGCGTCAACATATAGTCATTTAAAATCAATATGTTAAATTTCAATGTTAAGTTTATATAGATTTTTGATGCTGACTTACTTTTTCTGTTTAGGCGTAATCGGAATGCACAAGGAAGTCGCTTTGTTTTGCATATCGATAACTAACGTCACGGTGTTTTCTGTTGTGTTTTTCGTTTCGACGTAAGCCTGCAACGCTTTTGTTTTTACAATCTTTATTTCGGGCGCACGCATCGATTTAATTGCATCGCCATGTTCGTGAATCCATTGTGCAATCGTAACGTGACTGCATTTCAATAGCTGTCCAATTGGACGAAACCCCAATCCCGCTAAATACAATTGCAAAGCTTGCCGACGAATATCTAAACTCAAGCCACGATGAGAAACTGTGTGCCGATAACCGCATTGATTACATTTAAAGCGTTGTTTTTCTTTAATAATGCCGTCTTTTACACACGCTTTAGAAAAACATTTTGGACACGTTATCATCGTCGATTTGAATCTATTTTTAGTGACCATTGAATTGCTAATTAAATCAGCTTGTTAGATTTATGACGTTAATTCGCTGCGTAGCAACGCTTGCGTAATATGGCTTTCTGGCGGAACGCTATGCGTAAGCCATACATTTCCGCCAATCACTGAACCTCGACCGATAGTGATTCGACCTAAAATTGTCGCGCCTGCATAAATCACCACATCATCTTCAACAATCGGATGCCGCGCGTTGCCTTTGACTAAACTGCCATCGTCAGCGTGTTCAAAGCGTTTTGCACCCAATGTGACGGCTTGATATAAACGAACTCGATTGCCAATTACTGTTGTTTCACCAATCACAACGCCTGTGCCGTGGTCAATGAAAAAACTTTCGCCGATTTCTGCACCTGGGTGAATATCGATGCCTGTTGCAGAATGCGCTAATTCGGTAATCATTCGAGCAGTTAATGGCACGCCTAGTTGATACAAAACATGCGCGAGCCGTTGATGAATCATTGCGTAAATACCAGGATAACAAACGAGCGTTTCATCAGGTGTTCGTGCGGCGGGGTCGCCTTGATAAGCGGCTTGAATGTCGGTATCAAGCAATAAACGAATGCGGGGCAATTGCGCGGCGAATTTACGAACGATGGTTTTTGCATCATATTCAGTGATTTGAGGAACGTTATTTTGCTCCGCCATGAAATGTAATTCACGGTGAATCTGCTCGTGTAAATCACGCAAAGCGGTATCTAACGTATTACCAACGAAATAATCAATCCCTTCTTCTCGCAAATCAGGACGACCTAAACGATTAGGGAATAATGCACCGCTTAAACCGTCTAAAATTTTAGTCAGTGTTTTACGCGATGGTAATTTAGGCGGTTTATTGAGACGTTCTCGGGTTTCAAGTGAACGTACACGAATCTCGCGCAGTTGCTTGACTAAATCATCAATTTCCCAGTGTATTTGCTTGTTCATTTCATTAAAATTCGCGTGTTACTTTCGTTGAAAAGCATCTTAAAGAAAACAAAAAAGCCTGTGAAACGGTATTATTCGATAGTGTTATCTAAAAAATGGATATGTTTTGATGGTTTTCGTAATAACGACCTTCAACAAAATCAAAACCACTTTCACGCGCTAAAAATTCTGATTTTTTACGGTCAATTTGCCGCAAAATCCCGCGTCCTTGCGTTAAGGTAATCGCACGTTTTAAAACTTGTAATTTTTTAAGTGCATTACTGCCGCTTTCGGTTTCAATTTGACGAGCGGATAAACTGACATAATCAGGCGTGAGTTTTGAAATCAAATCGACAATGTGTTTATCTGAAATCAAATGATCAAAACGTAAAGCAATGCGATAACCACGTTGGCGATAATTTGACAGCCCGCGAATCAATGCCTCGTTATATTGCACATAATTACTGGTCACAGCTAAAACAATAACGGTGTTTTTTGTGGTTAAACCACATTGTTCAATCACCGTTTCAAAATATGCGCCGTGGTCTTTTTTAATTCCTAAAATGTGACGCGGATCAACTTCTAAAAATAATTCTTTGTCAGGTTTGGCAAATGACAAATAATTTAGCGCGTGAACCGTTCGTGCTAATCGGTCAAAGTTAATAATCGATTCAAAATGAACATAAGTTTCGCTTGAATTCAAGGCGAGATTGTCAAGTTCGTAACTGTGTAAATAAAGCGATTCACAAGCCGACACGTTGATTTTAACAGCGTGCGCTTGAATTGCACTTGGATTATGAGTTTGTCGCAAGGCAGAAAAACGACTACTAATGCGTAATTGTCCAAAAATGCCACTGACACGATTATTTTCAATAATCAACGGGCGATAATTTGCCTTATGTTCTTGTTCAAAACGGTCGTTAAAGTATTCGACCAAATCCAGTAAAGCCATAACATCATTCTCTTGTTTTTATCAAAAAAATAGCTTAATTGTCTTTGATGGCTAACGAAAACGGTATTATTCGATAGCATTATCTAAAAAGTGGATACGTTTTGATTATTTTCGTAATAACTATCTTCAACAAAATCGAAACCACTTTGAGTCATCTCATGAAATTTATAATTCCACAGTAAAAAACTTGTAATAGTTTTTTAATATAGATGTGTGTACATTGAACCCTTTACCGTCTATTAACGTAGTCTATCCCTTGGATTTATTGGAATTATTTATGAAAGAATTGTTATTGCTAAGACATGCTAAAGCCAAAGTTACAAAAAATAACATTGAAGATAAAGATCGTCAGCTTAAAAAACGCGGTAGGTTGGATGCTAAAAACGTGGGGGCATGGTTAAAAAAACAACACTTAATCCCAGATGCTATTTTAAGTTCACCATCTACGCGAACAATTGAAACGGTAAAAATTATTTATCAAGAATTACAGGTAGATGGCTTAGTGATACAAGAAGATTCACGTTTATATGCTACAGACATTGAAAAATTAAAAATGGTTTTGGCAAGCTGTCCAGAAACGACACAGCGCGTTCTATTGGTTGGACATAACCCAGAATTAGAAAAATTTTTAAAATATCTTGTCGGTAAAGAGGCGTTGCCAAATGTCAAAAAATTATTACCAACGGCTTCTTTAGTGAGATTATCGCTCGATAATATGTTGTGGTCTGAATTGGGTCAGAAACGCGCCCAATTTGAATCAATTACTTATGCAAAGTTATTATAAATTAAGTAATTGCTTTTAAATTCATATTACCATTACTGGCAGGAGAGGCATTTAATCCATAATGCGGTGATGTATTGAAATTTTCTAAATACTCATCAATAAATTCAAAAGATTGTGTAAATCTAATTTCATACAATTCATTTGCAATATCGTGCGAAACAACACAGGCTTTATGTATAAATAAATTTCCATCTATGTACAATTCAATTATCACATTTTTATTAATAGCATTAGTTAATATGTGGCACGCTGAACTAAGCATGATTCCTAATTTGCTAATGCTAGATAATTTAACTGACATTTCTGTTTTGAAAAAACCAATTCGCGTAATAAGCGCAAAAATGTGATGCTTGTTTGAAATCGTAACGTATTTTTCTTTCGATTCATGCTGAATTAACGAATCAAATTTAGTTGAAATGTTCATTAAAAACCCCGTATCAATTTATAAAATGCTTTGGGGTAGATTAAAGATTCTGTGTTTCGTTTGTGCGTCTAGCAGATTTCAATGTCGTGTCAATTTCATGTTTTTTAAATGACAGTTTTAATCCGTATCTGCTTTCATAGATGTGAATAAACAATGTTTATGTTTGGACACCATTTCAACCAACTTTTTTAAATCATCAATTTGGCTTAAACGACCAATATCTTGTATTTTGCTTTGAATTGCTTCAGGAGCGAATATCCCATGAAATAAATACTCTATTTTCACTTCACAAACATTTTGAATAAATGGCAATATAGAAAAGTCGTAGTGTCCAATTTTGTTTTTACCACTATCAAGCATATTTAATTTAGCCTGATTTAAACATTCTTCAATAACAAATAATTCATCTATTACAGCAAAATTTTTGTTAGAAACAACGCTGTCATAAAAAACTTCCATAGCAATCACTTTAGCTTTTTTAGTTTTATAAACAGTAAGTAGAAAACTCTCACCGCGTATTTCTTTATCATTTAATCTATGAGCGGCACAAATAGCATAGGAAGGGAAAGAGGATAAATTGGATTGGATTGAAAAGATTTTTACATTTTTAATTTTCATAAACTTTTTAATCCCTTTAAATTACAGAGCGCACATAATTGTGTATGAAATGGTGAATAGAAATTTCATTATCTTCAAATTCTTTGTACACAGACTGTAAATCTAACGGTGTGATATGGGCATAAATACCTAAACCCGTTTGTTTGAGAAATTCATCACTTAGAGCTGTGGTGAATCGCTCCCATAGTGACGCATCAATTTTTTTAAAGTCATTTGTTAACATTGTCATTCCGCTAATCCTGTTGGTTTAAAGTTAAGCTAAAGACTAATTTATTTTTATGACATGAAAGTGTCAGCATAAGGTATTTTTATGTCACAAATACTTGTTTAATGACTAAAATTCTTCCCAATCATGACTACTCGCAAGTTGGATATTTGAGGTTGATTTGCTCATAATTTTTTGCTCGCTAGGTGTTGATTTTCGTGTCATGGAATTTGTGCCTTTTGAAATACCACTAACTTTAAAATGTGAAACCGAAATCGACAAATTATGGGCTTGATCTTCTAATGCTTCTGCTGCAGCCGCAGATTGCTCAACTAATGCCGCGTTTTGTTGCGTGACAGTATCCATTTGACTGACAGCACTATTTACTTGCTCAATGCCTTGAGTTTGCTCAACCGATGCTAACGTAATTTCAGACATCATTGCAGTGACACCGCGAATTGAAGTGACAATTTCGCCCATTGTTTCACCCGCTTGTGTAACTAAATGTGTCCCGCCAGTGACTTTACTTACCGAATTATTGATTAAATCTTTAATTTGACCTGCGGCAGTCGCAGCACGTTGCGCCAAATTACGCACTTCAATTGCAACCACAGCAAAACCTTTTCCTTGTTCGCCAGCACGCGCGGCTTCAACAGCGGCGTTTAACGCTAAAATGTTGGTTTGAAAAGCAATATCATCAATCACTGAAATAATGTCACTAATTTTGCGTGATGCTTCATTGATTTCTTCCATGGTGTGAACAACTTGATTCACAACATCAACGCCTCGTTCTGCAATATCGGAGGCTTCACCAGCTAATTGATTGGCTTGTTTAGCATTATTCGCATTGTGTTTTACGGTAGACGTTAGTTGTTCCATGCTTGCTGCCGTTTCTTCTAAACTTGCCGCTTGCTCTTCGGTTCGCTGTGATAAATCGTTATTACCTGCGGCAATTTCTTTTGTGCCTGAACTAATTGCTGATGTTGTATCTTGAATTTGTTGAACAATGTTTTTTAAACTTTCAACCGTCGCATTAGCATCATTTTTTAACTGTCCAAACGTCCCAGAGTAATTGTTATCAATTGTTTGCGTTAAATCACCTTGTGACAATGCACTTAAAACACGCACTATTTCGCTCAAACTGTCAGAACACGTCGTCACTAATTGATTGATGCCTTGACTGATTAACAAAATAAAATTCGTTTTTCCATTTTCACTAATTCGACGTGAAAAATCACCTTCTACAATCGCTTTAATCACATCGGCAATTTCTTTTTCAATAGCTATTTCAGCGGTTCTGTCTTTCCATTCAGCAATCACGCCTAAATTATGTCCTTGATCATTTATAACAGGATTTGCTGTCACAACAACTGGGTGTCCACCAAGCATAATAGTTGCAACATGATGCTGATTTAAGTTATCGAAAATAGTTTTATGGTTCGGTATATTTTTCATATCATCAATGTTGCTACCAACGAGATTTGCCGCCACGAAATTCGGAATTTGTTGTCGAATGTCTTTTTCAAGTTCCGATAACAATTTGGAAGCGGCTTTATTGAGATAAATGATTTTTCGGTCATTATCTACAATAACAACACTGGTACTCACGTTGTCTAAACCGATTTTAATCCGTAAATTTTGATCTGCAATCCGCTTTGCCTCTGCATCGTTGAAACCATTTTTAACTTGTGTCGTTTTAAACGCATCTAATACTTTTGCAATTTCATCGCGTTTGCTGTTGTCCACTAAATCTTTATTATTGCCACGCATAATCATATCTGCGGTGACATTTAATGGGTGAATAATCGCTCGATACAACGTCAATCCCATTATAATTGCCATTAACAAACCGCTTATCGCTAAACTCATTGTTATGTTGAAAGCGTTGTCATAATGCGATTGAGCAGTTTCATAAGCCACTTTCGTCACATCCATTTGTAACTGTAATAACTGTTGAATTTGTTCACCAACAGGTTCATATAAAGGACGTACTTTTGTGACAATGATTTTGTCAGCTGTTTCTAAATCATTAGCTCGAAGTGCAATAACAGTAGCTTTTAATCCGTCATTCACAAAAGCAGCTTGACTGATTGCAAAATTGGTCGCGAGATTTTTCTCATCAGGTGTTAAATAAGTCGCCATATAGGCATCCCATGTTTTGTTGATTGCTTCAATGTTATCTTCAACTTTTTGGGTATTTGTTTTGGTCAGGTTGGGATTAGTAAGCGCGGCAGTAATCAATACACGACTACTCATAATGGTTTTTTGAATCAACCCCAGCTGATACATCGGAATAACGCGGTCTGTATAAACGGATTTTAAACTTTCATTATTTTGCTTCATGCCGTTTAGCCCTAAACTGCTGATAGCGGCAATAACTAATGCTAAGGTAATGACAAAAAACATAATTCGCTTTTTAATCGTAATGCTTTTGAAAAAATCAAACCAATGAATTAAATCTTTTTTAAAGACATCACCATTTTCAATGCGTAAACCGCCTGATTTACCTTGTTTAAACAGACTATAAGCATTTTCTACTTTTTCAATTTGTTCTTTAGAAGGTTTGGTTCGGACTGCCATGTAACCGATTTGTATACCGTTTTCATAATCAGGTGTAATGTTTGCTAAAACCCAAAAGTAACTCCCATCAGAACGAAGGTTTTTAATTAACCCTGTCCAAGGACGTTTCACTTTTAGCGAATTCCACAAATCATCAAAAACTTGTTTTGGCATATCAGGATGATGCACAACAGTATGTGATTGTCCGAGTAATTCCGCTTCATTTTTATAACCACATACCCGCACAAAATCTTCATTTGCATAGGTCAAAATACCGTTTAAATCCGTTTTTGTGACCATTAAATCTTTTTCTGAAATTAGATGCTCTGTATTTTTTGGTTGTATTGCTGCCATAAAATGCTATTTCCGTTGTACGTTATTGAAATAATTGGAATAGATGATAGCAACGTAAAAAGTAGGTTTTATGACATAGTTCATTTAAACGTAGGTGTTTCAACACCCTAAGACTTTAAAATTTTTTAATTTAAGAAAATTTCTTGTTTGCCGATAACTTTTTGTGGGACAATTTCCCACGCAGTTTTTTAATGAATTTTTATAGGGGGTGTTATGGGTATGGGTGTTCGAGACGTTAGTACGTCAACACAGCAAGTAACAGGTGGTGCGTCTATTTGGCAACAAAATCGTCAAGTATTAGATCAATTAGCTCAGGCTTTGCAGTCAGGTAATTTGCCTGCTGCTCAACAGACTTTTTCAAACCTGACGGTAAATCAGAACGCTATGTCTGACAATTCACCATTGGGGAAATTAGGAAATGCGTTGCAATCAGGCAATATCAATGCTGCCAGCCAGCTTTTTTCGGCGTTGCAACCTAACTATGCTCAAGGTAATCAAAACAACGATTACAGACTTCCAGATCGATCTACTTTTCATGTGACTGCTTAAACTGTAATAAATTGCGCGGCTACGTCTGTATTTGTTTTAGTCGCGCAGTTGTTTTCATTCATTTTTAACTTAATTCTTAGTCAATGTTTTTCAGGAGGTTTTTATGGGTATGTCTGTCGCATCATCTACAAACTCGAATGTATTACAGCCAAGCAATTCAAATGTATGGCAGCAAAATAATCAGAAATTTAAACAATTATCCCAAGAGTTACAGTCAGGAGATTTATCTTCAGCTAAACAGACGTATGCGAAACTAATTGCAAACAATCCAAATGCACCAACAGCAAATTCTCCTATTAGCAAATTAGGACAGGCTTTGGATTCAGGTAATCTTAGCGCAGCAAAAAATGCTATATCAGCGATACATTCAGTAAATCATCATGGCAATAAAGAATCGGGAGCGTCCTTTTCCTCAATACTGAGCGAACAACGTTCGAATTTAAATGTGGCTTAGATTTTTTATTTTTGTGGATTTAATAAATTCGCTGTCCTATTCACTAAATGAAACCAGTACACATGAAACATACAGGACCTATTAGTGCGGTTGCAACTTACCGCTCTTATATTGCAACGAGTGGTTACGATAATCGAGTTATTTTGTGGGATGCCTTGACGAAAAAACCTTTAGCACAGGGAACGCATGATCACTTAGTTAACCATTGTGTATTTAGTTCAGATGGAAAATTACTTGCTAGTGCGAGCAGTGATTATTCAGTTCGTATTTGGCAAGTTCCTTCTATGCGGTTGCAGTCTATTTTGACGGAGCATGAAGATGATGTCGATATGGCGGTTTTCTCTCCTGACGATACGTTAATAGCCACATGCGCCTTAGACAAAGCCGTGCGCGTTTTCGATATTTCTGGTCAATGTGTTAAAACCTTCTTGGGGCATACTGGAAATATTATTTCTCTACTTTGGAGTGAAGATGGTAGAAGGCTAATTTCGTCAAGTGTAGATGGAAGCGTTAGAGAATGGGATGTTGATGGTGGTGTGGGAATTTCTTGTCATCATCTTGAAGTCAGAACAGATACTATAGTTATAGATTCTCTGGGGCGTATTATTGCAGGGGATGATTTTGGTCGAATTGTTATCATTAGTGAAGCGGGAAATTCTTACCATCAAGCTCATCAAGCGGGCATCAAAAAAATCGTTTATTGTAAAAAATATCAGTTAATTGCCAGTTTAAGTTATGACCAAGAGTTAATTTTTTGGCAAATTGATAGCACTGGCATATTGGTAAAAACTCAACGAACTCATATTCCACCTCTGATTTGGGCAAGGGCAGCAGCGTTATTGGATGGTGATAAATTGGTACTAGGCACTTTTGGGACAACGTATGCTTTATACGATATGCAAAAGAAAAGTTGGGATCTTAGCGGCGTAGAAGCTGGGGATGGCATCAACGCTATTTCTTATCACCAAGGCTCTATTTACACTGTGGGAGATTCTGGTGTGGTGTTCAAAGATGGACAGATTTTAAAAAATTTACAAAGTTTATGTAATTTTTTGGTAATGGTAGGCGCAAATTTATATGCAGGTGGTCAATTAGGTCAATTATTTGATGTAAAAAGTGGTGAGATACTTTACAAACACCATTCGCCTCTAAATTGTGGCGTAGTGTTCTATCGAGAAAAGCAACCTTATATTGCTATTGGCAGCTATACGGGAGAGATGCTTATTTTTTCTATTCTCGCTGATGGTAGTACAGAATTTATACATGAAATTAAAATTTATGATAATGCAATTAAAGGTATATCGGTGAATGAGCAGTATCTATTTTCAGTTTGTGCATCGACTGAAATTGCTTGGCACAGTTTTGATTTCAAACTCATTTCAAAAATTACACATGCCCATGAAAAAATTATAAACGCTTGTTGCAGGGTGGGAACAAATCGATTCGCCACAGTTTCTCGTGATAAACAATTAAAAATCTGGTCTGATGGTGTTGAAGAAAGTTATTTGTCACCACATTTGAATTCCATCAAATGTTTGTGTGCTAACGATGACGGCTCGTTTTTATTGTCAGGAAGTTATGGCGGAACAATAGCAGGGTTTGATTTACACACTAAAAATTGGACAATTTTTCAACGTCCAACAGCACATGGTATTTCATCCATTACTTATCATTATGAACAGAAGTGCTTTATTGCTTCTTCGTACAATGGTGAGATATATCCTGTTAGTTTGATGTAAATCTTTAGGAACATTTAATTTTGAAAAAAATACTGATTTTTCCCGCAAGTCAAAGAAAATCGTCTTTAAATCGGCAACTCGCTTATTACTTATGTTCCCAATTACAACAACAATTTATTGTTGAGATAATCGAGCCTGATGATATTCAATTTCCTTTGTTTAATCAGGATGACGAACAAAATACGGTCTTAATTGATAAAGTAAAAGATATTCACAAAAAATTTAAAGATGCAGATGGTTTAATTATCGTCAGTCCAGAATATAACGGTTCAGTAAGTCCGTATTTAAAAAATACCATGGATTGGGTATCCAGATTATCGCGTATATTGCCAGGGCAACATTACTCATCATCACCGCTTTATTACAAACCTGTTTTATTGGCTTGTGCAACACCTGGAACTTCTGGAGGATTGCTTGGTCTACAAAGTACACGACTTCTATTTACTTATCTAGGAAGTTTAATAATGCCTGAACAAATTTCCCTGACCTTTGCTCAAGAGGCTTGGAATGATGATGGTAGTTTAATTGATAAAAAACGTGCAAACGACATCTCCATTACTCTTTTTCATTTTGAAAAAATTGTGGATAGCATTTCAATGGTTTCACTTTAAATATAAAAATTAAAAGAGGTAGTGTCATGGTTAATCGTAGTTATCATTGTCCTGAATTTAACACTGTTTTGTGCGGTAACATGACAGACAGAGAACGTCTTGGCTTACCTGAACACTATGTAACGGATAGATTAACAATTCAAGCAAGCGGTATTTATGAGGAATTAAAAAACTTCAATAAAGATGCGTTAGTTACTTGTGTAGAAGATAGGGGGTCTTCTTTAGAAAAGCGTTTTGTTGCAGGGAATCTGCTTTCATTACTTGGAGACCCAAGAATAAACACTCGAAATCCAAATATGATAAATATTTCTGGTGGTAGAGCGATGATAGGACTGAAAGAAAGCGATGTGGTTAAAGTAATGACCACTTTTGATAAATTGGGATTAGATGAATCATGGATTCGTAAAGAATGTCCAAGACATGAAATTTTATTAAATGATTATCGAATAGGTCAATATCCAGTAACTAATCAAGAATATCGAGATTTTTTAATAGCGACTAATTATCCTGAAATTCCAAGTAGCTGGACTTTCTGTCTATTTCCAATAGAACGTGCAAATCATCCGGTTTATACGCTATCTGCACAAGCCTGTGATGCTTATGCCCAATGGCTCACAGCTGAAACAGGACGTAATTTCCGATTACCAACAGAAAGTGAATGGGAATTTGCTGCCGCTGGCTTTGAAGGACGTGAGTTTCCGTGGGGAGAAGAATTTGATGCGGATTTGGCAAATACCTGTGAAACGGGTTTTTTCAGTAGCTCTCCTGTAGGCATCTTTCATGGTGGTGAATCTGTTTTTGGCGTATACGACATGGCGGGTAATGTAGAAGAGTATGTTTCTTCGGATTATGCACCTTATCCAAATGGCGTAAAAATTAACGATCATTTAAGTGAAATTCACGGTAGTTATCGTATCGCAAGAGGAGGTAGTTTTGCGAGATTTCGTGATTTAGCGAGAACAAAACGCCGTCATGGTCACAATCCTAAATCTACTACCTACACAATGGGATTTAGATTAGTTGAGGAATTTTAATGGCTCATTTTTTATTGATAGAAGTTCCAGGTGGAAATGATTTTGACATCCTCGAAGCAGCCGTGTCTCTTGGTCATGATATAACTTTTTTCACCACCGATATTTTACTGTATAAAAAAAATGGAACTTTTGATAAGTACCTGATTTTAGTAAAACGTATAATCGAAATTAAACCGTTTGATTACGATGAAGTTGAAAAGAAAGCACTGGAAATTCATCATCAAAATCCATTCGATGCCATTTTATGTTTAATTGATATTCGTATTATCGAAACGGCGAAGCTAGCGGAAAGGCTGGGGCTTTGTTTTTTAAATGTGGAATCTGCTCAAAATTTACGCGATAAATTTACAGTTAGAACGATACTTGAGCGTCAAAAAATAAAGCAACCTGAATTTAGATTGGCGTTAAATAATGAACAATTACGCGATGCTGTTGAAACCCTTGGATTTCCTGTCATCGTGAAACCAAGTGATGGTTATGGTTCTCAAAACATTATGAAATTTCTAACGCCTAATGATTTGAACCCATTGATTGACCCGCTGGACAATTACTTACCATGTAAAACGGATTATGGATTTAATGTTCAGGCAAATGATCGATTATTAGTTGAACGATTTGTAGAAGGACAGCTTATTGGTTGTGACACTTTTACTCAAAATGGTCAGCACATTATGCTTGGTATCAATGAAAAAACCATGTTTCCAGAACCGTCTGCCGCTATAAAAGGCAGTTGTTTTCCTGTCACGCGCTACGATGTAAAAGAAATTCAGAATTATGTTTTTTCAGTTTTAGACGCATTGAATTTTGATTATGGCGCAGCACATGTGGAGCTTATTGTTTCATCGCAAGACATTCAATTGGTAGAAATAAATCCAAGATTGGTTGGGGCTAAAATACCACGTTTGCTCAATGTTGCCTTTCAACTCTCTATCCATCAATACTTAATTGATCTACATCTTAGAAAAACATTAACTCCTTTATTTTCCGTTACAAATAGATTTGCAGTATCAAGATGGATTGTGAGTTATGTTCCAGGTATTTTAAAGTCCATCACACTGCCAGATATGAACCCTAATATTGCTTATGTAGAGATACTGAAAAAGGAAGGTGATTTCGTATCTTATCCTTATCAAAATGCAGATCGTATCGGCTATGTAATGACTTTTGGTGATTCACAAAGGCAGGCGGAAGAATTTGCAGATTTATATATTTCTCAAGTCAAACTTAACGTGATTCCTGCTGAAGTAATGTATCAGTAAATTTTGTGGTCGGCGCATGAAACGAAGCAAATGCCTTGATAGTCGTTTTATTTAGCGACCACAAATAGTGTTATATCGGAATGAAATTACATTAGCCACCAATTATTAGGCTATGCAATAAGATGGTACCCAGCTTTTTTCAACCATGTAATCTGGTACAGAGTTGAAATCAAAATTCTCGCCATCTTGAATCATTTTTTTAACATCAAACAATTGAGCTACTTCTGGAATGTCATTAAAAAACAAAGTGTAAAAAGGTTTCACCAGTTTTTTAGAAATTTTAATACCAATGTCGCCGATGAAATTCCGACGTTGTCCAACATGAGCAATTTCATCAATTGTAATCTCATCAAGTAATGCTTTTAATCGTTCACATACTTCAGGTTCATCTGCCAAAACTTCATCAAATAATTGATGTAAATGGAAGTAGAATGTTACGCCCATTAACTCAGTCACAAACGCTGGCGTGTCCATTAAAAAACCAGGAAACTTTGGAAATTGTTCATACACTTTTTCTTTCCAAGGTGTCAAAGGAACCCACTCAACATTATCTAAACCACAAGTTTTAAGCATTTCATCAAATAATCTAACATGACAAAATTCTTCTGCTAAATGGATACGACTAATTTTATCTTCAACACTATGCGAATTTTTCATATTGGGAACAACATCCCACGCGCCTTTAATTCCAACCCATTCATGTCGTGCGAATTTATAAATACCTGTCAGCATTAACGTCATTTTGTCCAATGAGTCTGGAGCATCTTGCATTTCAACATAATTACGATAAAAGGCTTCTGGATTAACTAATGGAGTTCTTAATTTCACTGGATTATTTTGGAAATATATCAATTTTGCACGTTTAATCGCTAAATCACGGTCATCTTCCAATAATTCTCCACCATGTTTTTGTGTAAATATCCAATAACTCTCAAAATTATCTTTACGTTGTGCAGCCGTTGATGGTGAAAAAATGGAGCGGTATCTTGTGATTGTCATAGT
>CAIVBX010000238.1 GCA_903904275.1 uncultured Pseudomonadota bacterium | reverse complement strand
CTTTATGACGCGCTGCATGAAATGTTAGGTTTAGAACGGGTTGAAAAGTTGCTTGAAAAAGGCGTGATTGAAGTTGCGCCACTCGCGTATATGCGCGGTAGAACCTTGAATAATGCGTTTATCATTCTCGACGAAGCCCAAAACACGACGGTTGAACAAATCAAAATGTTTCTGACGCGCTTAGGTTTTGGTTCGACAGCCGTGATTACGGGCGATATTACCCAAATCGATTTACCGTCAGAAAAAATGTCAGGTTTGTATCATGTGTTGAAAGTCTTACAAGAAGTTGAAGGCATTAGTTTTACCCATTTCAGCGCACGCGATGTGGTGCGTCATCCACTTGTTCAACGAATCGTTGAAGCCTATGAAGCCTTTGAGAAAAATCAAAAATGAACATCATCGATATTCAACGTGTTTTTGAATCACAAAATCATCCCAGTGACGCGCAATTGGAGCTTTGGGCAAATACAGTTTTGGCGAGTTTGAACGAAGAATTTGAACTGACAATTCGCATCGTAGACGAAACCGAATCCGCGCAACTCAATGAAACGTATCGTCATAAAAAAGGTGCAACCAACATTTTAAGTTTTCCGTTTGAAGTTCCCGACGAAGTGGACTTGAATTTGCTTGGTGATTTAGTGATTTGTGCGCCTGTTTTAGAACGCGAAGCACTGGAACAAAACAAACCATTGCACAATCATTGGGCGCATATTGTTATTCACGGCACGTTGCATTTGCTCGGTTATGACCATATCGAAGACGAAGAAGCTCACGAAATGGAAGCCAAAGAAATTGCATTTTTACAAACCTTATCAATCTCTAATCCTTACGAAAACGACTTATGAGCGACGATTATCCTCCCAGTACGCCACAAAAATCGTGGCTTGAAAAAATCAGCCATTTATTGACTGGTGAACCTCAAGATTTAAATGATGTACTTGAATTATTACGCGAAGCAAAAGCCCGAAATTTACTCGATACTGACGCGCTGTCAATGATTGAAGGCGTGCTGCAAGTTTCTCAAATGCGTGTTCGCGATATTATGATTCCGCGTATTCAAATGGTTGTTTTGTCCAAAGATGCGACGCTAGAAAGTATTTTGCCACTTGTAACGGAATCGGGGCATTCACGTTATCCCGTGATTGACGGAGATAAAAGCAAAGTCATTGGCGTTTTACTAACAAAAGATTTGCTGATTAAAATTTTTGAAAATAAAAATCTCACTGTGCAAGAAATTATGCGTTCCGTGAGCATTGTTCCCGAAAGCAAACGTTTAAATGTGTTACTTAAAGAATCGCGCACAAACGGTAATCACATGGCTGTTGTTGTTGATGAATACGGACAAGCTGCAGGTTTAGTGACAATCGAAGACGTTTTAGAACAAATTGTTGGCGACATCGAAGACGAACACGATGACCAAAATGATGAAAATTATGTTTTTCAACGCAACGAAAATGAATTTATGCTCAAGGCGTTGATGCCGATTGATGAATTTGATGAGTATTTCAACACTCAATTAGCAACGGATGAATATGACACTATTGGTGGTTTTGTGGTGCATCAACTTGAAAGAATGCCAAGTAAAGGCGAAAATTTAACTATTGAAAATTTGAAATTTGAAGTTATCAAAGCCGACAGTCGGCGCATTCATCTGATTAAACTAAAAAAACTTCCCTAAATGAATATTGTTAATCATTGGCTCAAAAAAATTTGTGCAAACAAACATTTGAAAGGCATTCTCGAAGAGAGAACGTTAGAACTGAATCAAAAAATTGAACAGCTTGAACAGATTGAAAGTGCATTAAAATCGAGTGAAGAGCGGTTTCGTTTAATGGCAAATAGCTCGCCAATTATGATTTGGATTACCGATGAAAATGGGTTGCCAACATTTTCAAATCAAGTATGGCTGGATTTTGTTGGTTTATCCGCCGAAGAAGTGACTTATCAAGCATGGCGGAAATTGGTTCATCCTGATGATGTAAAAACCGCCTTTGTAAATTACTTCATTGATGTTGAAGAACATAAAACCGTTTCAACGGAATACCGTTTGCGCCACGTTAGCGGTGAATGGCGTTGGGTATTTGATCAAGGTGTCGCTATGTTTAACGATTTAGGTGTTTTTACAGGTTATATCGGTTCATTGATTGATATTACTGCCCGAAAAAATACAGAAACGGAATTAGGCATTGCCGCCATCGCCTTTGAATCGAATGAAGCCATTATTATCACAGATACAAATAGCGTTATTTTACGCGCGAATAAAGCATTCCTTGAATTAACAGGCTATTCCGCAGAAGAATGTATTGGACGAAAAACCAATTTTTTGAAATCCGAACATCACACTAAAGAATTTTATAAAACCATGTGGGAAACGATAAGCAATGAAGGCGTATGGGAAGGTGAAATTTGGGACAGACGTAAAAATGGCGAAGTTTTTATAAAATGGCTCATGATTACAGCGGTTAAAAATAAAGCGGGGATTGTGACAAATTATGTTGGAATACAAACTGACATTACCGCACGCAAAGCAGCGGATAAAAAAATGCGTGATTTGGCATATTATGACGCGCTAACAAAATTACCTAATCGCCGCTTATTTTTTGAACGATTGGAACATTGTATTTCGATGGCACAGCGTGAAAATAAGCAATTCGCTATTTTGATGCTCGATTTAGATAAATTTAAAGCAGTTAACGATAATTTTGGCCATTTGTCGGGCGATGAATTATTGCAACAAGTGGCTGTGAGAATCAGTGCGTGTTTGCGTGAATCCGATACGGTTGCTCGATTAGGTGGTGATGAATTTATTATTTTATTGGAAAATGTGGCACAACCGAATGATGCGGCGGTGGTTTCTGAAAATGTTATTTCGGCATTAACGAAGACATTTCAAATTAGTAAATGTGATTCGATTTTAATTGGTACAAGTATTGGGATTAGTCTTTATCCGCAAAATGGTGAAAGTGCAATGACATTGATTTCAAATGCCGATGCGGCATTGTATGAGGCAAAATATGAAGGTCGTGGACGTTTTGTCTATTTTTCGGAAGTTAGG
>CAIVBX010000237.1 GCA_903904275.1 uncultured Pseudomonadota bacterium | reverse complement strand
GTCGGTTGCAACGACTTTACCTGTTTTATCCACAATCGCCACTTTTACACCTGTGCGAATACCTGGGTCCAAACCCATTGTGACTTTTGCGCCAGCAGGTGATGCAAGTAATAAATCTCGCAAATTATGAGCAAATACTTTAATGGCTTCCGTTTCAGCCGCTTCACGAAGTTGGCTTTTTAAATCCAATCCTAAACGGGTAAATAACTTACTTTTCCATGCTAATCGAGCAGTTTCAGCAAGCCAGATATTGGCTGGTTGTGAGTTGTCATTGATGTTTAATTGGCGTGACACTTTTTGAACGCACAATTCATGTCCTACTTTTTCATCTTGGGCAGGTTGTAAATTGAGAGTTAAACATTCTTCATTATGACCGCGCAGCATTGCCAGAATGCGATGTGAAGGCATTTTTTGTAGTGGTTCACGAAAATCAAAATAATCTTTAAATTTAGCGGCTTCAGATTCTTTTCCCTTAACCACTTTAGCGTGCATCATACCTTGTTGCCAAACTTGTTCTCGTAAATCAGCAAGTAAGGGAGCGTTTTCTGATAATTCTTCCATGATGATTTGACGTGCGCCTTCAAGCGCTGCGATAACATCGGCGACACCTTTTTCAGTATTGACATATTGTGCCGCCAACTCTTCAGGTGAAATATGACGATTTTCCAAAATATCTTGGGTCAACGGTTCTAATCCAGCTTCACGCGCAATCTGGGCTTTTGTCCTGCGTTTAGGTTTGAAAGGCAGATACAAGTCTTCGAGCAATGTTTTGGTTTCTGCCGCGTTAATCGCCGCTTCAAGCGTAGGTGTTAATTTATCTTGAGAAGCAATACTTTCTAAAATAACAATTCGACGTGCTTCAAGTTCCCGCAAATAACCAAGCCGTTCTTCAAGCAAACGCAGTTGCGTATCGTCTAAACCGCCTGTGACTTCTTTTCGATAACGGGCAATAAAGGGAACTGTTGAACCTTCGTCTAATAGTGCAACAGCGGCGTTGATTTGATTAACGTGAACGGCTAATTCTTGAGCAAGGATTTTATTTATCAACATGAGATATTTGAAAAGTGGAAATTTAAGAACTTACAAGACAACATCGAACAACCCAATTTAGAGCCTATCAATTGTTACAGTCAGATTGGAATTGTCATCACTCAAATAAATTTCGCCATCTTGAATGTTGCACTGTAATTGCATTGATCGTTTAACCATTTCTTCAACACCATTGGCATTGATATGAAAGACTTTTAAGTTATTAAATCGCGCTAATTTTGATTTTTGTTGTTCCCACCACACTTTTGCTTTGCCTTCGTGGTAGGTGTAGATGATGACTTGCTTGGCACGACTACAGGCTTTGCGGATGCGTTTTTCATCAGGTTGTCCCAACTCAATCCATAAATCAATTTCATCAGTGAGTGATTTTTGCCACAATTCGGGTTCATCATCGCTAGAAAGTCCTTTTGTAAAACTCAAACTTTCACTCGCATTTGCCATAAATGCAATCAATCGAATCATAAAACGTAAGTCATTTTCAGACGGATGTTGGGCGACGGTTAATTCGAGAAGTTGATAATAATGCCTATCAACATCGGCAATGTTTAATGACACTTTGTTGATGGTTGCGCTAATTGCCATAAATTTTATTTTTTGTGTTTAGTTAAAAAGGTGTTCAGCTGATTTGCAAAGTTTTGAACATCGCGTGGATTTTGTGGAGCAGGACCTCCAGTTTGAATGCCACTATGACGCAATGTTTCCATGAAATCTCGGACATTCAATCGCTCTTTGATATTTTCAAAACTGTAAAGCTCACCGCGTGGATTGATAGCGTGACCGCCTTTTTCTAAAACATCATTGGCAAGTGGAATATCAGCGGTAATTACTAAATCGCCAATTTTCAGTTGCCTGACAATTTCATTATCGGCAACATCGTAACCCGATTGAACACGCAACATTTTGATATAACGCGATGGTGGAATGGGGAGCGATTGATTTGCAACCAGTGTTGTGAGTGTTTCAGTTCGATTCGCGGCACGAAACAAAATATCCTTAATCGCTTTCGGACAACTATCGGCATCAACCCAAATTTGCATTTTTAAAAATCTGCTAAAAAAGGATAATCGGTGTAACCCGCTTCGCCACCCAAGTAGAAGTTTTCTGGATTGGGTTGATTTAAGCTCGCACCTATTTGGATGCGAGCAGGCAAGTCAGGGTTTGCAATAAAACCTACTCCAAACGACACCGCATCAAGTTTTCTTGCTGCAACAGCATCTTCGGCTTCAGCTGCATCATAGCCCATGTTCCCAATCAGTACACCGTTATAGTTTTCACGAATGGGTGTTAAAACGTCACCTGTTTGTTGCTGGTAGAAATCAGCACGCATAACGTGTAAATATGCCAAATTAAAATCGTTGAGGCGTTTTGCCAACCATGTCGAAAGTGCAATCGGGTCACTATCAATCATGCTGTTAAAACTATTTAATGGTGAAATTCGTAATCCCACTCGGTCACTGCCCCAAACATCACAAACCGCTTGCAACGCTTCCAACGTTAGACGCGCCCGATTTTCAATCGAGTCACCATAATTGTCAGTACGCTGATTTGAACCATCACGCAAAAATTCATCGAGCAAATAACCATTTGCGGCGTGAACTTCAACGCCGTCAAAACCCGCTAATTTGGCATTTTCAGCCGCTTTTTTGAAGCCATCAACGATGCTTGGTAATTCTTCAAGTGTCAATTCGCGCGGCACAACATAAGGTTTCATCCCTTCTGGTGTGAAAACTTCGCTATTTGTTATAGCGATTGCACTTGGTGCAACAGGTTGTGCGCCGTCATTTAATAATGGATGGCAAGCTCGTCCTCCGTGCCAAATTTGTAGAAAGATTAAACCGCCTTTTTTATGCACAGCGTCAGTGACTTTTTTCCAGCCAGTAATTTGTTCGGCAGAATAAATACCGGGTTCTTTCCAAAAAGCAGAATTTCCTTCAATTGCCATTGTCGCTTCAGCAATAATCAAACCTGCACTCGCACGTTGGGCATAATGTGTTGCCATTAAATCACTTGGTACATGGTTTTCCACAGTACGGCATCTTGTTAATGGTGCCATTAAATTCTGTTTGGTAAGGTGATTGCACCTAATTTAAGTGGTTCAAATAATTTCATTTTTAGAATCTCAAGGTTTTTAACATGGCTTTTAAAGTGAGAGGATTTTGTAATTCTTTGATTTCACGCTTGATGTCTTTCAACGACTTTTGGAGTTCTCGAATGTCACGCGAAAGAGCTTTTAAAACATCGTCGGGGGTCAGTTTGATGTAAGACGGAGCGTTAAGCATCATGCGAAATGGAAACTCAATTTCGTTAATTTCTTGCATCAATTCATCAAGTTGTTCTTGCAGAATTTTATTGAAATGTTTGAGTTTGTCTTCGGCAATCGTGTTTAAGTTAGATTGGTCAATTTGTTCAATTTCGAGCTGTAACGCTAGCAACTGTAATAAATCCTTGTTTCCATACGCTTCATTCACACGCTGCATCAATTTCGTTTTACGCTCACGTTCTGCTTTATCGGGTTCACGGTCAGGATGTAAAACGGCTACTAATTTACGGAACACTTCCTGAATGGATTTACTCGCATTTTGCGCCTCTTCTTTTTCACGGGTTTCTTTTTCAAGTTGTTTAGCGGTTTTTTTACGCGGAGTACGTTTTGATTCTTGGTGTAATTGGCTTTCACGTTGAGCATTTATTTTTTGTTGAATTGCTTCACGCATCTGCTCAGGCGAACTGAAATCAGCATCATCCAATTCAAAACCAAACATTTCTTCCATCATGGATTTCATGGTGCTGGTCATGTCAGCTTCAATTTCTTCTGCTTCCGTGTCGAAATCAGTGTGATTGTAGCGGTTGTAAATTTCCTTCAGTTCTTCCATGCCTTCTTGAATTAACTCAACTGCGATGTCACAAATCAAGGCTTTAAGTTTTGCCTTATCAGTCTTTTTGAAAAAACTATCGCCGTGCGCTTTGTCGAGTAAATACACCATTTCAGCTCGTACTTGATTGAATGAATCCAACAATGGCTGATGTTCGCCATTAACACGTTGTGATATTTTTGATTTGGAATTTTCCCAGTCAACCAAAATCTTTTTCTGTGCGTCGATTTTTTTAATCAGGCTATTAAATTTCTTCTGAGCTTTCGATAAAACGGCTTTTTCTGCTTCATGTTTAATGTGAACGATTTTTGTCATATTTAAGTTTTCTCGTAGTAAATTTTTGTAACTCTTTGATAAAACCATAACGGTCTGTAATCGGGCTACAATTTTTAGGGCACATTTTTAACAGAAGCGAAAAAGTGTGTCATGAAAACTAAAGAAAACAAAACTAAAAGCCGTTATACAAAAGAATTTCAATATTCGATGGTGAAGTTAGTAGCTGAATCTCATGAACCAATCAGCAAAATCGCAACTGACAAAAAACCTTATATAGATGAATCGTCAAAAAATTCAATTAGATAAAATGATGAAACTGACCTTACAGGAAGAAACCAAACAATTCAAAAAGCAACTTGCTTTAGTGACGCAGAAACGCGACATCCTAAAAAAAGCTTGCAAAGTAAACTGCTGGAATAATGCGGTTTTTGAGCGTTTTTTTCACACCTTGAAAACCGAACTCACTTAGCATCATCGCTACGCAACTCGCGAATTCGGATTCATTCCGCTAAAGATTATTTATTGCCTGTTGAATTTCAACACACGCTAAAAATGATTCTAATTTCTCTGTTCTAAAAAACGTTGCATGATCAGTTTTCACCTACCCACGATTCGCCTAAATTGTGCGATTTTTTGATTTTTTCTGCATAAGCATTCGCTTCCGATTTATTTTTAAAGCCAGCTACTTTCAAACGATAGCGTGTTCCTACATTATTTGCTTCAACTGGCACAACTTCAACAGGAATACCTTTTTGTTTGAATTCTGCCGCTTTGCTTTGAGCAAACCATTCTTGTTGATAAGACACTACATTTACAGAGTATTTTCCAGCGGATACTGATTTTTGCGGAGTAATTTTTGTGTTTAATACTTCTTTGTTTGTTGTTTTGACGG
>CAIVBX010000236.1 GCA_903904275.1 uncultured Pseudomonadota bacterium | reverse complement strand
GTAAAATAGGAATAAGCCGCTCATCCCCCGTGTCCCTAAAACAACGAAGCAAATCGAAAGGCGAAAAACCTTTTTTTGATTGCTTTATATGAGCTTTGGTAAGTTCAGAAGAAGAATCCCAAGACGATGCAGGTTCAACACCCCATTTTGCAAAATAATCAGCCGCAAAATCCCCGTTTTGAACTTGAAGACCATGCTCTTGGCTCGGTTGATTAAAACCAGCTTTAACAGCATCGACTTTCCAACGAGCATATAATCCAGCTCTGAAAGTTTCAAGAAATGCAACATAATCAGAATTAGTCGAAACAGCAGAACCAACAAAGGGAGCATCTTTACTATGAAAAAAAAGCTCATGAACATGCAAATGCCACCCATTGAACTCGCCAACAGTAACTTCATAAACTTTTATCGAACCAATAACACCAAGACTTTTAACCAAAGATTTATAAGAACTATGTCCTTTCATAAGCGCGTCAGCTTTACGAAATTTATTACGCAAATCAATTAGAGAATCATCTTTTGTATGCGGAACTGTACGAGTAACAAAAGAAACCGAACCGCCAGCCGCTTTATGCGCCTCAACAACTTGATTAACTTCTCTTTTTCGACGCTCAGTTATTTTAGCCGCGCAAACTGGACAATCCCAAACCGAGCCACATTGCTGCAAATTTGACAATGAAACAGTATCAAAATTGTTACTTTTATAAACCAACAAAGGAACGTTTTTCTGTTGAACAACCCTCAAACACTTAGAAACGCGATGTTCTGGCATAACTTTAGACATAGATAATTGCAAAGAAAAACGGTCAGAAATAACAGAAGAACGCGGTTTAACTAATACATCCTTTTTACCTTTTCGAGTAAATGTAAAAATTTCACCCGTGCCTTTATTGATAGAACGAAAAGATTCAAACGTATTATCGACAAATTCAAAAAACTCTAAATCATTTGGATTCAAAGGTTTATAACGCTCAATCTGCTTATAACGCAAAGCAGAAAGCATCGAAAAATTAGACGCAGCTTTAATAATTGGCTTCGGTTGAGCGCGTTTAAAAGTTTTTTCTAAAAAATCCTGATACTCATAAAATTCCTTGTAAGTATGAAAAAAAGGCATTCCCGCCGATTTAGAACCATTTTTAAGTTGACCCGATTTAAAACCATCCCAACATTGCTTTAAACCGTCACGCTTAACAATCCAAACATGGTTAATGTCTAAGTTACTAAATGCTTTAATTTCAACAGGTTGAATAATTGGTTGGTTAAAATCGCCTGAGTTTTCGCAAGTCTTAACAAGGGATTCACTGGACAAAGGAATCGGCGTGTTTTTAAGCCATTCACGAGCCGCCCTAGCCTCTTGAACTAACTTTTTACGGTCTTGGCTAAGAAAATTATCAGAATCGCACGAACAATCAAAACCATGCGACAAAATCGCACCGTTTTTAAATTGTTGAGATGAATTAAACAGAAACGCCATTACTAGACGAATGATCGTCAATCAAAGATTGATAAAAAAGATGGTCATCAATAGATAAAACATCTTTTGGAAGATTAGTAAAAAGCTTAGAAGGAGGAAAACCAACAGATTTAGAAATAAAAATACGCACGCGACGAGAACCGCCATTAGTAACGCAATCAATAGTGCGATAAACCAAAGAGCGATTAACACCAACAGAGACAGCAATTTTGTTAGGATTTAAATCGTGTTGTTTAAGTAATTGCGTAATAATTTCTACAGACATAATATAGTGTCCACTTAAAAGTCTACAAAATAATAATAATTTTTTGCATTATAGGAAATAAATTTAAAATTTCCTAGAAAAAAG
>CAIVBX010000235.1 GCA_903904275.1 uncultured Pseudomonadota bacterium | reverse complement strand
TTTGAGTTTTACGGTTTCCAACGTAAATCTAACGTCATGGGGAAACGTGGATTAACTGTTTCGGGTTGAATCAACATTTCACCTGCGCTATGTCCATGACTCCAAAAACGTGAACAACGCCGCGCTTCGGCTTCATTCGCGTTAATTGGGAATGTGTCGTAATTTCGTCCACCTGGGTGGTCAACGTGATAAGTACAACCGCCAATTGAACGCCCGTTCCAACTATCATAAATATCAAACACAACAGGCGCATGTCTGCCGATAGTTGGATGTAATGAAGATGGTGGCGACCATGCTTTGAAACGTACCGCCGCGACAAATTCACCTGGAACACCTGTCGGATGCAATGGCACAAGACGACCATTGCAAACCACTTGATGACGATTGCCAATCATGCCTGAAACCTTGACTTGCAAACGTTCAACCGACGAATCGACATAACGCGACATTCCCGAACCGCTGACTTCTTCGCCCAAAACGTGCCACGGTTCAATCGCTTGGCGTAATTCCAAATGCACACCGTCATAAACCACACTGCCATAACGCGGGAATCGGAATTCCATAAACGGTGCAAACCATTCATCTTCAATTGCATAACCTGAATGTTGCAAATCGTGGCAAATATCACGCATATCTTGTTCAATGAAATACGGCAACATGAAACGGTCATGTAACGCGGTATCCCAATAAACGAGTTTTCCTTGAAGTGGATTTTTCCAAAATTTCGCCACCAAAGCGCGTAACAACAACGATTGCAACAAATTCATTTGATAATGCGGCGGCATTTCAAAGGCGCGTAATTCCAATAAACCTAAACGCCCAGTTGCAGAATCGGGCGAATACAATTTATCAATACAAAATTCAGCGCGATGTGTATTGCCTGTCACATCAATTAACAAATTTCTAAGCAATCTATCCACAAGCCAAGGCTGATTACTTTCAATACCTGCTTGCAGTTTTTCGTCCATTTGCTTGAACGCAATTTCTAACTCGTACAAATTATCATCACGCGCTTCATCAACGCGCGGTGCTTGGCTTGTTGGTCCAATAAATTGCCCTGAAAATAAATAAGACAACGCGGGATGTTGCTGCCAATACGTCACCAAACTTTTTAACAAATCGGGACGACGCAAAAATGGACTATCCGCAGGTGTTGCGCCACCTAACGTAATGTGATTTCCGCCGCCTGTTCCTGTGTGACGACCATCAAGCATGAATTTTTCAGCACACAAACGGGTTGCACGCGCCATTTCATATAATTTTTGCGTGCGTTGTTCGAGAATTTCCCAGCTTGAAGACGGATGGATATTCACCTCAATCACACCTGGGTCAGGCGTAACCGAGAATGACAACATTCTTGAATCACGAGGCGGCGGATAACCTTCTAAACGCACAGGTTGACCTAGTTTTTGAGCGCAACTTTCAATTGCGGCAACCAATTCCAACCACGATTCCAAATACATCAACGGCGGCATAAAGACATACAAAAAGCCATCTCGAATTTCTAAAACCAACGCGGTGTGTATGACTTCTCTGGACTTTGGTTTTTTGTTGTAAGGCTTTGGTAATGGATATGCACTCGATTTGTGCAACGGAAAATCTGACAATGTCGAACGTTTTTCAAACGGGTCACGCTCTGGCTCTCTTTCAACTTCGTCAGGCATGACCCAAGGCAAACTATTGAGCGGCAAACGCAAACCTGCTGGCGAATCACCCGACAATAAATATAAACGGTCATGTCTTAACGGCCACGCGCTGGATTCCCAACTGACATTTGTTTCACCCACTGCTTTCAACGGTAAAACATACGCTGCAACTGATGTTACGCCGTCGCGCAATTGTTTCGCTAAATTGTTGCGAATATCTGGACGTTTTAAATCGTGTTTATGCGAATCGATATTACTCGGCAAACGACTTTCTTCGTTAATTGCAATCCAAGGGTCTTCATAAGCTGGCATTCCGTAACTTGAATTTAAACCTAAACGTTGAACTAATTGCACAGAAAAGCGTTGCATCATTGAGGTTGAAATTTCTGCTGGTGTATCGCCAATCAACGATTTATCGCGCCAAATCGGCATTTTATCCACACGCCAAAAAACGTTTAATGCCCAACGCGGTAACGGTTCACCTGGATACCATTTGCCTTGACCAAAATG
>CAIVBX010000234.1 GCA_903904275.1 uncultured Pseudomonadota bacterium | reverse complement strand
ATTACGTCTTACATCGTAAAACCATTCAAACCTGATAATTTAATCAGCCAGCTTCTTGCAAAACTAAAAACAGGTTAATTTTCCTCAACGTAATCACGGCATTATGCCGTGATTACGTTAGACATTATTCCGTTTCACCATCCCGTTCAATCACTTCAGTAAAACCACAGCCTTTTTGTGGACACACTTTTTGAACACCATGTTTTTTACTTTCTTTTAGCGTTAAAACTGCCCAATGACATTTTGGACAAGGCTCATTTAACGGTGCATTCCATAACGCATAATCACATGTTGGATAATTTTCACAGGAATAAAACACTTTGCCATTGCGTGATTTACGTTTAAAAATCTGTCCTTTTTGACATTGTGGACACGTTACGCCTGTATCGCTAGGTTTTTCAATTGGTTCAATATATCGGCAATCTGGATAACCTGTGCAACCAATAAATTTACCGTATTTACTACTTTTATAAATTAGCGGCGATTTACATTCAGGGCATTCACGACCTTCAACTAACTCAGGTTCAATCGTTGCCGAATCTGTTAAATTTCGTGTGTAATTACACGTTGGATAATCTGTACAGCCCACAAAGCGTCCGTTTCTACCTAAACGAATCGATAAGGCTTTTCCGCATTGTGGACACAATTCATCAATGGCTTCTTGCGTCACATCTTTGCGTTGAACACTGCCTTCTTTTTCAATAACTAATTCACCAAATGGTTTCCAAAAATTTTCCATTAATGGAATCCATTCTTTTTCACCACGCGCCACCGCGTCCAAATCATCTTCTAAATTCGCAGTAAAACTGTAATCAACATATTTCGTGAAATGCTCGGTTAAGAATTTGTTCACAATTCGCCCAACATCGGTCGGATGAAAACGTTTTGTTTCGAGCGTCACATATTCGCGGTTTTGCAGTGTTGAAATAATTGACGCATACGTTGAAGGACGACCAATGCCATGTTCTTCCAGCGATTTCACTAAACTTGCTTCGCCGTAACGTGGTGGCGGTTCAGTGAAATGTTGAGCAATTAACACATCGTTTAATTGAACACTATCGCCTTCTTTCAATGCAGGCAAAAAGTTTTCTTTGTCATCGCCTTCTTTTGAGTCGTCTTTACCTTCAAGATAAACCGCCATGAAACCAGCATTTGCAACGGATGAACCTGTGGCACGAAAAACGTGTTTTTCATCTGCACAACTTAAATCAATTGCCACGCTATTCAATGTTGCATGAATCATTTGGCACGCAATCGTGCGTTTCCAAATCAATTCATACAGTTTGAATTGTTCGGCAGTTAAAAATGTTTGAATTTGACTTGGTAAATAGCGTGCAGACGTTGGACGAATAGCTTCATGGGCTTCTTGGGCATTTTTAGATTTCGTTTTATAAACATTTAGCTCTTTAGGTATATTTTCTGCACCGTAAGTTTCACTTATTAACGCTCGAATATCCGCAACCGCATCAACAGATAAATTTACCGAATCGGTACGCATATAAGTGATTAACCCTGCTGTTTCGCCGCCAATATCAATTCCTTCATAAAGCTGTTGCGCGACTGTCATAGTGCGTTTTGTCGTAAAACCTAATTTTCGCGCCGCTTCTTGTTGCAATGTTGAGGTAATAAAAGGTGGTGCAGGATGACTTTTGCGTTGTTTCTTTTCGAGTTTCGCAACGGTCAATTTTCCATTCGATTCTTCGAGCAAAAGTTGTCGCGTTTGTGTCGCTAAATCTTCATTATTAAGACTAAATTGCGTAATTTTTTCGCCATTGAATTGCGTTAATTTCGCTTTAAAATTTTGTTCTAATGCAAAAACCGCCGCTTCGGTTGACCAGTATTCACGACTTTGGAAGGCTTCGATTTCTAATTCGCGTTCCACAATTAAACGCAACGCAGGACTTTGTACGCGACCAGCAGATAAGCCACGTCGAATTTTTTTCCACAATAACGGTGATAATTTGAAACCGACTAAATAATCTAACGCGCGACGTGCTTGTTGCGCGTGAACCATGTTGTAATTCAGTTCAGACGGTTCAGCAATCGCTTCTGTGACGGCTTTTTTTGTAATTTCGTGAAACGCAACGCGATGAACTGCTTTATTTTGGAGCAGATTTTTTTCGTTCAACAGTTCAAGCAAATGCCACGAAATTGCCTCACCTTCTCTATCAGGGTCAGTTGCTAAATAAAGCGTATCTGCAGGTTTTAAGGCTTTCGTAATTGCTTGAATGTGGCGTTGATTACGTTCTACGATTTCATATTTCATCGCAAAATCATTTAGCGTATCGACCGCGCCTTCTTTCGGAATCAAATCACGAACGTGACCATAAGATGCAAGCACTTGAAAATCTTTACCCAGATATTTTTCAATCGTTTTTGCTTTCGCAGGTGATTCAACAATAACAAGATTTTTGCTCATTTAATCAATTCCATTTTAATGTAGGTACGTTGGTGACAAGTCATAAACCATGTCTTCCATTCGTGCAAAAGCTAATTCTTCATCGGGCTGATTCAACAACACAATCAACACAATCCATTTCAATTTTTCAAGGGTCAACACTTCGTCAAGCGCAATAGCGCGGTCTAAAATCAATTCTCGATTTACAGAATTTAAAATTCCTATGCGTTCCAAAGTGAAAATTAAATCTTGGCATTCAACATCAAGACGCGCTTTTTCAAATGGACTAAAGACACGAAACGACGAGGAGGCTTGCGGCGAAATATCAACGCCTTCGAGCGATAAGGATTCGAGCCAATCGAATGCACGAACCACATCTTTATGCTCAAAACCTGCCTGCAATAATTCGTTTTTTACCATATCGTTATCTGGTGGAATTTCGTTTTCATCGTCCATGTAATTGTCAAAAAGGTACATCAAGACATCAAATATATTTTCTTTCATAATTCCAAATTATTTTACGCGGATATAACAACCGCCAGGTGTGGCTTCAACATAGCCTTGAATTTCAAGCATTAAAAGTTGCGAGCTAATGACATCAACCGACTGCATCGCACTTTCGACCAAATCATCGATTGAAGTAGGGCTAAACATGACTAGATTCAATAATGTTTGTTGGTCAAGGTCAAGCAATGATTGTTCTGGTTCAGAACGTAAAGAGGTAATTCGTTGTTTATATTGACTTAATTCTTCAATAATATCTTGCGGTGATTCGACAAGTTTTGCGCCTTCTTTAATCATCGCATTGCAACCGCGTGAAAGCGGGCTGTAAATTGAACCAGGAATCGCAAAAACTTCGCGGTTTTGTTCTAACGCCATGCGTGCCGTAATTAGAGAACCGCTTTTTTGCGCGGCTTCAACTACTAACAATCCCTGACATAAACCGCTAATAATTCGGTTTCGACGTGGAAAATTTGAACCTATTGCTGTTGTACCTGGTGGAAATTCAGAAATCATTGCGCCCGTGTTCACAATTTCTAACGCTAATTCTTTGTTACTCGATGGATACACACGGTCTAATCCTGTTCCCACCACCGCAATGGTGAAACCTTCCGCACTTAATGCGCCCTGATGCGCTGTTGAATCAATGCCTAAAGCCAAACCGCTTGTAATCGCAAAACCGTATTTACTTAATTCAAATGCAAAATCAAATGCGGTTTTATTGCCTAATGACGATGGATTTCGACTACCCACAATCGCCACTTGTGGATAAGCTAAAATTTTAGGATTACCCCGAATAAATAACAAAGGCGGTGGGTCGTAAATTTCTTTCAGGGTGTCAGGATAAAGTCGATGTGTAATTTTTAAAACATCGTTATTCGGTTTTGCTAACCATTCCAAATCATATTCCACTGATTTCCAATCGAAATTTAAAATCGCGTTGACCAAATTTTTTTTAATTTCCCAACTAAGTAATTCCTTTTCGGTTGCAGCAAAAATGTCTTCGGGTGAATGTTCGTCGATTAAATTTGCAAACGTTTTGCAACCAATGCCTTCAATTCGCAACAATGCTAACCAGTATTTAATATCTTCATCGTTGCAATTTAAGGTTTTCATTGTGTTTTTACTTCGTCTAAACGGTGAATATCGTGTTTTGCTTCCATTACCAAAGCGTAACTTAAATGCTCAAAGGGACGGAAAACCATGATTTTTCCTGCCATTTCATCAGGTAATTTCACATCATCTGAATCGTCTTTTACGGAATCAACAACCATTTTGCCTTTTTGATAAATCGTCAATTCATGACCTGCAATCAAACCTTCTGCGCTACCTTTATCAATTACGACAACACTATATAAACCAATGAGTTGCATATTTCCTTTTACGCCAATGATGTGACCATCAATCATTTTTTCAGGTGGTTTTGGGAAAAAATTCAACGTATTTTCAGTTTCAGGGCTTGGCATAATTCGGTCGCCAATCCGAATTTCATGCGTTCCTTTTGTAATAATCAATGTCGCCGTAGGTTCAGCCAAATTTTGCAACCTTGCTGAAGCGATATATTGCGCTTCAACACCTAAAAGTTCGTTTGTATCAGCTGCATGATATGTTTCGCCAGTACGGTAAATTGTGTATGTTTTTGCTGTGGTATCGCTTAAATTTTTGACATAAATTTTGTCACCTGCGCCTGCCAACAAATGTCCTTCTTGAAAGCCAATTACATACGGCGAATTTTCCAATTCTTTTTCGCTGACGACTTTAGGCGACGTTAAAAATGCGGCAATTTTATCGTGTGGAATTAAATGAATCGGTTTTTCGAGGTCACTTTCACGCGCACACGGTAATACTTTGTTATTTTTATCGAGCAAAAACGTTTCGCGTCCTTTTTCATAATCACTTGGTTTTAGAATACAAGGTTTATCGGTTCGTAATTCTTGTGGTCGCGATAAACTCAACTGTGGTTTTCCGTCAACCAATTGAAAATAAATCGTGTCATTTGGATAAATGAGATGTGGATTTTTAATTTGTGGATTATTTTCCCAAAGGACTTTCCATTGCCAAGGATTTTGTAAAAATTTCCCTGAAATATCCCAAAGCGTGTCACCTTTTAACACCGTGTATTTTTCAGGATGTGTAGGATTCAAGGCGATTTCGTCAGCCTGACTGGTTGTAAAAATACTCGTATTTAATAACAAACCGAGTAAAAAATGATGAACTAAAAAACGTATATTTTTCATGCGTGACAACAAAGTTAGAATGATTTCGGATAGAATTTGCGTCTATTTCAATTTTTAAACATTATAGTGGAGAGTGCATTGAGTATTCTAACGATTCTCGAATTCCCAGACGAACGGTTGCGTAAAAAAGCCGCGCCAATCAAAAACATAGACAACCAACTTCAAATTCTTATTGATGATATGTTTGAAACGATGTACGAATCGGGCGGCATCGGGTTGGCGGCAACGCAAATCAATGTTCATCAACAACTTTTAGTGATTGATACCAGCGAAGAAAAAAATACGCCGTTATGTTTAATCAATCCTGAAATTATCAGTAAAGATGGCGAATTTGAATACAAAGAAGGCTGTTTATCTGTGCCTGAAAGTTACGAAAAAATTGTGCGTCCTGGTCACATTATCGTCAAAGGCTTAGACCGAAATGGTGCAGAAATTCAAATTGAAGCAAACGATTTATTATCAACTTGTATTCAACATGAAATCGACCATTTAAATGGGAAATTATTTGTCGATTATTTATCCCCCTTAAAACGTCAACGCATTAAAACAAAATTGGAAAAAATGCACCGTTTGGAAGGCAAAAAATGAGAATAATTTTTGCGGGAACGCCTGAATTTGCTGTGCCGAGTTTGCAAAAATTGATTGATTTAGGTCATGACATTTGCGCGGTTTATACCCAACCTGATAGACCAGCGGGACGTGGTCAACATTTACAGCCTCCACCTGTGAAAGTGTTGGCATTGAAATATGATATTCCTGTTTTACAGCCGTTGACGCTAAAAACCGATGACGAATTACACATTTTTCAGAATTTCAATGCAGATTTAATGGTGGTTGTCGCTTACGGCATGATTTTGCCGCAAACTATTTTAGATACACCACGTTTTGGTTGTATCAATGGACATGGTTCATTATTGCCACGTTGGCGCGGAGCTGCACCGATTCAACGCGCCGTAATTGAAGGCGATAAAGAAACAGGCGTAACCATTATGCAAATCGTGAAAAAACTCGATGCAGGTGATATGTTGCATAAAGAAATTTATCCTATTAAACCGACAGACACATCTGCCATTGTGCATGATGAATTGGCAAAACTCAGCGCAATCGGTTTAGAAAAAGTTTTACCGCAACTTGAAAATGGCTTACTCAAACCTGAACCACAAGACGAAAATTTGGTGACTTACGCGGCAAAATTAACCAAAGAAGACTCGCCAATTGATTGGTCACAATCAGCAGAAACATTGGTACGAAAAATTCATGGTTTAAATCCCAAACCTGTTGCTCAAACGGTTTATAACGGATTAGCAATGAAAATTTGGGCAGCAGAAGTGTTAAATGAATCGACTAATTTAGAAGCAGGACAAGTGCGTTGCACATCAAAAACGTTAGATGTCGCAACAGGAAACGGTTTTTTACGCATTCACGAATTACAAATGCCAAATGGAAAACGTATGTTAGCAAGTGCATTTTTAGCCGCGCATGATTTGAATGGTGTAAAACTGGGCGTTTAATCGCTTCGTTAAACGCTGTTTTAAAATTGCAAAATTACAAATTTCTGGAATGTTTCAAACTGTTACTGGTGATAGAATGCAACACGTTCTTTTAACTTAACTTTTGAAATTTTAATTATGCAACCTTACGTTCCACCTCCAGAAGAAATCGACGAAGTTCCCGTCAAAGCTCCAAAATATCCACTCAAAGACCACGATACGCCTGTCAAAATTTTATTTACAGGCTATCTTTGCACTGTTGCTGTCGGTTATTTATTCGCCATGATTCAAATTTTATTCACGCACGGCATGGCGGATGGCAAATTTGGTTTATCTGTTGATGATATTGTCTACAGTTATTATGGCAACCGTTCAGGTACAGTTTTAGAAACAAAACTTAACGGCTCAATGAAAGATAACGCCACAGAACAAGAGCGTTTTGACATCATTCAATGGGTGCGTGACGGTGCAGATAAAGACGATTACATCGATAATGGCGTTAAAAAAATCATTGAAGACAAATGCGTCATGTGTCACAACAAAGAGGCAGGTGGATTACCTGATTTTTCAAAATTTGAAAATGTAAAAGCCCTCAGCGCAGAAGACACAGGCGCGACATTCGCATCTTTAACACGCATTTCACATATTCATTTATTCGGTATCAGCTTTATTTTCATGTTTGTCGGCATCATTTTCAGCTTTGCCGAAACAACTGATAAACGTATTAAATGTATTGCTATCGGAATGCCTTATGCGTTTTTGATTGCTGATATTTTGTCGTGGTGGCTAACTAAAATTCATCCGATGTTTGCGATGCTTGTTATTTTCGCAGGTATGGGAATGGGCGCGTCATTTGTCTACATGTGGATTATTTCGTTGCTCGAAATGTGGTTTTATAAACCTATTTTTGTCAGTGGTTTAGCGTTGCATTATTTGCAATGGCGCGACAACGTAAAATCTGAAACAGTGGGTAAAATTGCGGATTATATTTTTGATTTAGTTCGTAAAATTCACCCAATTTATCTTTCAAAAGTGATTTGGCGAATTGTACGTCCCCTTTTGAAAAAATTGTGGCATTTTTTGTTAAGTAAAATCCAAAAATAACCACTCAATTTTAACGTCAGCGCGGTAATCGTTTTGTCGGTTATCGCGCTTTTTATTTGGAATTTTTTTATGAAATTCGCGCTACAAATCAATTCCTCACCATTTCATTCTGCCGCGAGTTTGACGGCTTATCGATTCGCTAACGAACTTTTAATGCAACAGCATGAAATTTTTCGGATTTTTTTTTATCACGATGGTATTTATCACGCTTTTAAATCAGCAAATCCACCTGACGACGAAGAATCGATTTTTAAAAATTGGTCTGAACTCGCACAAAAGCATAATTTGGATTTAGTCGTTTGTGTGTCAGCCGCACAACGACGCGGTTTAGAAAATGAAAATGTCACGGCAGGTTTTCGATTAGGCGGTTTAGGGCAATTACTCGAAGCGACAATTTTAGCTGACCGTTTTTTGGTTTTTGGGTGATTTTATGACAAGAAATTTTTTATTTGTATTGCGAAAACCTAGTTATAACGGGCTTTATGTGCAAGAAATGCTCGATGTCATTTTGACAACCGCCGCGTTTGAACAAAATGTAAGTATTTTGCTTTTGGACGATGCCGTTTTTCATTTGAAATCTCATCAAAATGCCCCAAAAAATATCGCCACGTTATTTGAAATTTTGCCCACAATGGATGTCACTGACATTTTTGTCGAAGACGAATCACTTTTAGAACGCGGTTTGCAAAAGGAAATGCTCACACAATCTGTGAAATTAAAATCACGCGCTACCATTTCGGATTTCATGGCGACATTTGACGTTGTTTTTGCGGGTTAGGAAACATTGAACGGTATAATCCAATTTTAAAAACTTCACACGAGCCAATTATGCAACCTGTTAAATTTTCTACCGCTGACTTAAATCCTCTTTTGCTGCAAGGTTTGGAAACGCTGAATTATGTTGAAATGACACCAATTCAAGCGAAAAGTTTGCCATTCATTATGAATGGCGACGATATTATTGCGAAAGCCAAAACAGGCAGCGGAAAAACGGTCGCATTTGGTTTGGGTTTATTGTCAAAAATCGACGTAAATCTTTATGAAACGCAAGCCTTAGTTTTATGTCCAACCCGTGAATTAGCTGACCAAGTGAGTAAAGCGATTCGTAATTTGGCGCGATTTATTCCAAATATAAAATTACTCACGTTGTGTGGCGGCGTTCCACAAGGTCATCAAGTCGCCTCATTATCGCAACACGCGCCACACATTGTTGTTGGAACACCTGGACGAATTCAAGACCATTTGAAACGCCAAAGTTTGAATTTGAAAAAATTGCGCGTTTTAGTGTTAGACGAAGCAGACCGAATGCTGGATATGGGATTTGAAGCGCAAATTTCATTTGTCGTAAAACAAACCGCAAAAACAAAACAAACGCTTTTGTTTTCGGCAACTTACCCCGATTCAATTTTAGACATGAGCGCACATATTCAAAATGCGCCCGTTGAAATTAGCGTTGATGAAAATCATGATGACGGACAAATTGAACAACTGTTTTTCAAAGCTGAAGAATTGCAAAAACCGTTAGCAGTTGTGGCGTTATTGTCGAAATATCAACCTGAATCTACGGTGATTTTTTGCAATACAAAATACACTTGCCAAGTGATTGAAAATTGGCTCGGTCAACAAGGTTATTCCGCGCTTTCGTTGACAGGCGATTTAGACCAACGTGAACGCGACCAAACGTTGTTACGTTTTGCGAATAAAAGTTGCTCCGTTTTAGTGGCGACAGACGTTGCAGCGCGTGGTTTGGATATTAAAGATTTGGAAATGGTGATTGTGTTTGATTTGTCGCCTGACCCCGAAGTTCATGTGCATCGAATTGGTCGAACGGGTCGCGCGGGTAAAAAAGGGTTAGCCATGAGCTTTTGTGCTGAAAATGAATTGGAACGCGCAAAAGCAATTGAAACTTATCAAAATAGTGCGATTCAATGGGGAAAATATCCTGCTGGCAACATTCCAAAAAACACCACGCTTCGCCCTGAAATGGTGACATTAGTGATTGATGGCGGACGAAAAGCCAAAATTCGTGCGGCAGATATTTTAGGCGCATTGACAGGCGAAGCAGGTTTGGCAGGAAATGAAGTAGGCAAGATTGATATTTTCGATGTCAGAACTTACGTTGCAATCAAACGCACTAGCGCAAATGTCGCATTGGCACGTTTGCAAAATGGCAAAATCAAAGGTAAAAAATGGCGTGTTCGGGCTTTGTGACACAAAGAAAGATTTATTCAAATGCTAAATCATGACTTATTTAGCATTACCCAAAAAAAGGTTTAGAATTTCAGGCGGTGCGTAATTCAAATTACGCGCCGCTTTTTTATTCCAAAAATTAAGGAATCACTATGCAACGATTATCAAAACTTAGCCTCATATTTTTGTTAATGCCTGTCACTTCTTTCGCGACTTCGTTAATTATTCAAGTTGAAGAAACACCTGTTAGAAGCACGCCATCTTTTTTTGGTGAAACCATCGATAAAGCGGTTTATGGTCAATCGGTTGAATTGATTAAAGAGCAAGGTGCGTGGCGCATGGTTAACGCAAAAAAGAAATCAGGTTGGCTTCATCAATCGGTAGTATCTGACGCGAAAGTGGCGTTGACTGCGGGCAATAATGTCAATTCAAATGCAAGCGGTAAAGAAATTGCGTTAGCGGGAAAAGGATTTAATTCTGCCGTAGAAAGTGCTTATAAAACAGGACACACACAGGCGAATTTTGAATGGATAGACAAGATGGAAAAATTCACCGTGAAAAATTCTGATATTCAACAATTCATTAAACAAGGCGACTTGCAAGGAGCGGGATTATGAAAAAATCATTACTTGTCGCCATTATCGCATTGGAATTAGCAGGTTGTGCGAATAATCCAGCTATGAATGATATGTTGAAAGGTGCAACTTCAATCGCAGGTGGATTTGTTCCGATGCCTGTTTCGATGGATTCTGTTATTAAATCAGCAGAAGCGGTATCAAAAGCGGCTGAAACGCTAACACCAATTGATGAATACTATATCGGCAGAGCCGTTGGTGCAGGCATTGTTGGGCGTTACACCGCTAAAAATAATCCCGTTGCAAATAATTTCCTCAACATTTTAGGGCAATCGTTAGTGATGGCATCTGACAATCCGTCAGTGTTTAAGGGTTATCATTTTTTGATGTTAGATACTAATGAAGTTGTGGCTTACGCCGCGCCGAGCGGTTTTATTTTTGTTTCAAAAGGCATGATTCAATTGTGTAAAAACGAAGACGATTTAGCGGCTGTTCTCGCGCATGAAATTGGTCACGTTCAACGTTCTCACGCGATTGCGGCAATTTCAGCGAGTCGCTGGACTTCGGCAGGGACAACGATTGCGTTGGAAGCGACAAAATCAACGGTTGGTGGCATTGCAGGCGAATTAGCACACGTTTTTGAAGGCGGCATTGACGACATCATGCAAACGCTGGTTAATACGGGTTATGCGCGTGGACAAGAAAACGAAGCCGATGCAACTGCCATTCAAATTATGCAACGAGTTGGCTATGATTCATCTGCGTTAATTCGCGTTTTAGAAAATATGAAAGCCAGCGTTCCCGCAGGTTCAACAGGTTTTATGTCAACACATCCAGCGCCAGATGACCGCATTTCAGATATTCGTCCGTTATTGTCACAAAATGCGGTTTCAAGAAGTCCAAATGCGAATCGAGATAAACGCTTCAAAACCTTTTTAAACGCCTTGTAATTTTTTGTGAAAAAGTGGCAATCCGCGTTAATTATTGGGCTAACAGCCATTTTGTTAGCTCAGTTTTTACAATCTGAAAAGTTACTCGATGAATGGGAATATACCGCTTGGTCGTGGCGCGAAAAACTGTTCGCTCAACCTTCGGAATATACCAAAGACATTAAAATTGTTTTGCTGGATCAAGCAAGTTTAGATTGGGGCGCGTCCGTTAATCATTTGTCTTGGCCTTGGCCGCGCGAAGTCTACGCACCACTTTTACAATTCATGCAACGTGCTGGTGCAAAAGTGGTGACATTCGATGTGCTTTACACCGAAGCCTCTATTTACGGCGTTGATGATGACCAATCGTTTGCGAATGCGATTAAACACACACCGCTAGTTTTACCCATTTTTTTAGGTGAACAATCGCAACAACAATCGCATTGGCTTAAAAATCTGCCACAAAGTCCCGTCAAAATTAAAGGGTTAGATATTTGGCAAAAACATGCCGATTTGCGAGCCATTTCTAAAACACAAGCCTCTTTTCCTGTTGAACGTTTAGCAAAAGAAGCACATTTTCTTTCGTATGTTGATGAAAAACCTAATGCAGATGGCGTGTTTCGGCGTGCATCATTATTTCGTATTTTCGATAATCAAATTATTCCTTCGATGAGTTTAGCGTCGTTGTTGTTGGATAAGAAAGACGCTAATTTCACTTTTGATAACGGGCTTTTTTATCAAGGCAAAAAAATTCCGACGGATAATTTTGGACAACTCATTTTAAAATTTCGGGGCGATTCTGAAACGCATGAAACTTTTAGCGCGGCGGCAATTATTCAATCTGAATTACATTTGCAAGCTGGCGAACAAAGTGCAATTGACCCTGCGATTTTTAAAGATAAATATGTCTTTTTTGGATTTAGCGCACCAGGTTTAAAAGATTTACGAGCTACTCCTGTAAGTGGTGATTATCCTGGTGTTGAAGTTCATGCGACGGCATTGGATAACTTGTTAGCAGGCGATTCGATTAAAGAATTTCCAACGTGGATTACATTTTTTACAGCGTTAATTTTGGCAATTTTCGCAAGTTATTTGCTCATTCAAAGCAAGCGCGTTTTAAGTTTGGTTTTGCTATTTTTTGTTTTTACACCGTTGCCTTTTTTGATTGGTTTTGCGGCATATTATTTTAATTACAACTGGTCAATTTGGTTTGTTGAAATCGCGATAATTTTGGCATTGGTAAATTCTGTGGTGTTGAAATACGTCACTGAAGGCAAAGACAAGCGTGCGATTCAAAATATGTTTCAGCGTTATTTGAGTAAAGATTACATTGAAATTTTAAAGAAAAATCCTGAGTTATTGCGTT
>CAIVBX010000233.1 GCA_903904275.1 uncultured Pseudomonadota bacterium | reverse complement strand
TTGTTCAGAAGATGGTTTTTGGGATAAAGGCAGTTTTTACGAACGTGTCACCAACATTAACCAATTCGGTATTGAAGCCAACGCCGACAAAGTCGGTGGCATTGCCGCAGGTGTTGTCACAGCAGGTGTTGCGGCTCACGCTGGCATTACCGCTCTCAAACGCGCTCAACAACAAGGAGAACAAAAATGACCGCTATCATTACCCCAAATGGTTACAACTTAGACACGGGCGGACGGCGTATTGTGGTTGATCCTGTGACGCGCATTGAAGGTCACATGCGTTGCGAAGTGAATATCGACGAAAACAATATCATCCGCAACGCCGTTTCGAGCGGCACGATGTGGCGCGGTTTAGAAGTCATTTTAAAAGGTCGTGACCCGCGTGATGCGTGGGCATTTGTGCAACGAATTTGTGGCGTTTGTACAGGTACGCACGCGCTCACGTCTGTTCGTGCGGTTGAAGATGCGTTGAAAATTTCGATTCCTGAAAATGCCAATTCGATTCGCAACATCATGCAATTGACGTTGCAGGTGCAAGACCATTTGGTGCATTTCTATCATTTGCACGCGCTGGATTGGGTGAATCCTGTTAATGCCTTAAAAGCTGACCCGCAAGCCACATCTGAATTACAACAAAAAATCTCGCCACATAATCCAAAATCCTCAGCGGGTTATTTCCGTGACGTGCAAACGCGCATTAGAAAATTTGTTGAATCAGGGCAATTAGGGCCTTTTAAAAACGGTTATTGGACAAATCCCGCGTATTTATTGCCGCCCGAAGCAGATTTAATGGCAGTGACGCATTATTTGGAAGCGTTGGATTTTCAAAAAGACATCATGAAAATTCGCACTATTTTTGGCGGCAAAGACCCGCATCCGAATTGGTTAGTCGGTGGCGTTCCGTGTGCAATTAACGTTGACGGTGTTGGCGCGGTGGGCGCGATTAACATGGAACGGTTAAATCTGATTTCCTCGCTTATCGACCAAAGCATTACCTTTATTGACCAAGTTTATATTCCTGATTTGCTGGCGATTGCTGGGTTTTACAAAGGTTGGCTTTATGGCGGCGGTTTGTCTGGCACAAGTTTGTTGTCTTATGGCGATATTCCTGACAAAGCGAATGATTATTCTGCCAGCAATTTGCTCATGCCGCGTGGCGCGATTATCAACGGTGATTTGAGCAAAGTTCACGAAGTTGATTTGCGTGACCCTGAGCAAATTCAAGAGTTTGTGCCGCATTCATGGTATGCGTATCCCGACGATTTGAAAGGCTTGCATCCGTGGGATGGCATTACTGAACCGCATTTCAAATTGGGTAATAAAACCAAAGGCTCAAAAACCAACATTCAAGAACTCGACGAAAACGCAAAATACTCGTGGATTAAAGCTCCGCGTTGGCGTGGTCATGCAATGGAAGTTGGGCCATTGGCGCGTTATGTGATTGGTTACGCGCAAGGCAACAAAGAAATTACCGAACAAATCAATTTCGTTTTGAAAACGTTAGATGTGCCTGTTGAGGCATTATTTTCAACGCTCGGACGCACGGCGGCGCGTGGTTTGGAAGCCCAATGGGCGGCGGGAAAAATGCGTTATTTCATGGATAAATTGGTCACAAATGTCAAAGCGGGCGATTTAGCGACCGCAAACGTCACGAAATGGCAAACCGATAC
>CAIVBX010000232.1 GCA_903904275.1 uncultured Pseudomonadota bacterium | reverse complement strand
GTTTTGCGCGTAATTCGCTAAAAATCCAAACGCATCAACAGCCACTTCTGGCGTGTTGAAATGGGCAACATTGCTGTTTGCAAATAACGCACGACCTTCTTCCACTTTCGCGCCACCTGTCCATGCCGCTAAAACAGGTTTTTTACTCGTTTTCGCGCCTTCAATAATAAATTCAGCGACTTCGGTCGGATTTGTCATCGCTTGTGGCGTTAAAATGACTAACACACCATCGATATTTTCATCTTTCAAACACACATCAAGCGATTGTTTATAACGTTCTGACGTGGCATCACCCAAAATATCAACAGGGTTTGCGTGTGACCAATGCGTGGGTAAAACTTCATTTAAAGCATTTAAACTGGACTCACTGAGTTCTGCCATTTTGATACCGACATCTTCCGCGCGGTCGGTACTCATTACGCCAGGACCTCCTGCGTTGGTGATAATCGCTAAACGGTCTTGCGTCACTTCATAATTATTCGCCAAAACGCGCGTTGCTGAGAACAATTCAGAAATACTATAAACCCGCACCACACCAGCACGTTCAATCGCCGCGTCAAATACACTATCGCCGCCAACCATTGCACCAGTGTGTGACATGGCAGCTTTGATGCCTGCTTCGTGACGACCAGACTTAATTAACACAACAGGTTTCAAACGCGCTGCGGCTTTCAATCCGCTTAAAAAACGACGTGCATCACGAACACCTTCGACATACATCAAAATGCCTGTGGTTTTGGTATCGGTTGCCAAATAATCTAACACTTCACCGAAATCAATATCTGCTGCGCCACCCATTGAAACGACGGTTGAAAAACCAATGTCTTCCGATTTTGCCCAATCTAAAATCGCAGTGCAAACTGCGCCAGATTGTGACAATAACGCTAAATTTCCATCTTGAATTACGCCGTCGCCAAACGTTGCATTTAAAAATCCGCTTGGACGCGCCACGCCTAAACAGTTTGGACCAATTAAACGAATGCCGTAACGGTGTGCAATATCTAAAACTTCTTGTTGTAAACGATGACCTTCTTCACCCAATTCACCAAAACCTGCGGTAATGATAATTACCGAATTCACCCCTTTTTCACCGCATTGACGCATCACTGCGGGAACGGTTGGCGCAGGCGTTGAAATAACGACTAAATCTAAATCTTCAGGAACAGAATTTAAATCGGGGTAGGCTTTTAGCCCTAAAATTTGATCACGTTTATTGTTGACGGGATACAAGCCGCCTTTAAACTGTGCTTCTTGCATATTGAGTAATAATCGATAACCCACGCTTTCAGGGCGTTCTGATGCACCAACGATAGCAACAGATTTTGGGGTGAAAAAACGATTTAGATAATGTGGACCCATAATAAACTCCAGAAAATTTAAGATAAAAAATAATTATTTTTTGTTTTCAAGCATTGATTTTAAATTTGCAAATGGATTGTGTGAACCGAGTGGCACATTAGCTAAACTATTCGAATTGTTGCAGCTAAAGCGCGTTTCTTCAAAACGCTGATGTTCATTGTCGTGACAATACAAACATAATAATTCCCAATTACTACCGTCAGCGGGATTATCATCATGATTGTGGTTACGATGATGTACTGTTAATTCTGATAAATTCGCACTCGTAAATTCTCGCACACAACGACCACAAATCCACGGATACATTTTCAAGGCTTGTCCACGATAGGATTTTTCACGTTCATCTTGATTTTTACGCGCATCAGTAACAATTTGATTAAGTTTATCTTGATTTAAGGTGACTTTTTTGACGGTCATGCTTCCTCCATATTCGGTTTTTATTGAATTGAATCTAATGCTTCTAACTGTTTCCAACGGTTGATAATCATACAAAATAATTCTGCTGTTTTCTCCGCATCGTATAAAGCTGAATGCGCTTTATCACTTTCCCAATGTAAGCCAGCCGCTTGTGCTGCTTTTGCTAAAACAGTTTGTTGATAAGCTAAACCACCTAATGTTGCTGTGTCAAAGGTGCTAAAAGGATGAAACGGATTTTTTTTAAGTTGAGAACGATGTGCTGCTGCGTTTATAAAACCAATATCAAACGCAGGATTGTGTCCAACCAAAATGGCTTTTGTACATTTATTTCGCTTTATTGCATCTTTGATAGGCTTAAAAATCATTTCTAATGCGTCTTTTTCTTCAATTGCCATTCTAAACGGGTGATAAGGATCTATGCCTGTAAATTTCAACGCGGCGGCATCAAGTTCCGAATTTTTAAATGGGATAATATGTGCAGAATAACGCTCTGTTAGCATTAAATTTCCGTCAGAATTTAATTCGACAATTACCGCCGCAATTTCAAGCAACGCATTTTTTTTAGGATTGAAACCTGCTGTTTCAACATCAATGACAACGGGAAGATAACCGCGAAAGCGTTTTTCTAAGGGAATTATGGACGTTTCCATTGGGTAAAAATCTCGTAAATCTTAAATAAAAAAAGCCTGCTACTCGATGCAAGCCACTATCTGTGCTATGTTACGCCAAAAAAACATTTGAATAAAAAATAATGACAACGACGGAGATTTAAAATGCCAAAACAACAAATCGTAGTACGTTTAATGGGTGTAACCTTATTAACTTCATTAGTTGCATGTACAGGCACAGGCACAATCAAAGATGAACGCGATCCAATGGAAAATTGGAATCGCAGTGTGCAGTCGTTCAACGAAAATGCGGATGAATTTTTTATGAAACCTGTTGCAACAGGTTATCGTACGGTCATGCCATCATTTGCAGACCAAGGCGTAACAAATGTCTTCGGAAATGTTCAAGATATTGGTGTCACAATTAACGATTTATTACAGTTTAAATTTCAACAAGCAGGCTTAGATGGCTCACGCTTTATTGTGAATTCTGTTGCAGGTTTAGGCGGCTTAGTTGATACGGCAGACATGATTGGTTTAGAAAAACATAAAGAAGATTTCGATCAAACTTTAGGTGTTTGGGGGCTATCATCAGAACCTTATATTGTTTTGCCCTTATTTGGACCTAGCTCACCGCGTGGAATTGCTGGGCGTGTTGGTGATGCCGCAATGAATCCCGCTAACTATGTCGGTTTTGGTGTAATGGGATTAAGTACAGGTGCAACAGCAAGTGCAATTAGCAGCGGCACAAATGCACTAAACCATTTAGATAATCGCGCTGACCATTTAGGTGTTGAAAAAGTCTTGCAAGAAGCCACAACTGATAATTACGAATTCATTAAAAACTCGTATTACCAACAACGTGATTATTTAATAAATGACGGTGTAGGCGATGACAAAAATGATGTGATGAATACCACAAAATAACACGGAATTTTTCTAAACTTTTAAATCGAATATTAAATTTGAGCAGGTTCACTTTAATACCCGATTTTCTGCGATTGAGATGGTTATGGCACGTTTGTTTGAAGAGATATTTGAACTCTTATTTGAGCTAATCGAATTTTTAGAACCTTACTTTTTGGTGACAACGATTTTTTTTATTCCGTTCACCATCACAATGACTTCAGTGCCAAGGCTATTTTTCAAGCATGAATTCACACAACATTTACTCCCTTCTTTATTTGCTAAATACGAACGAAATCGGGAATTGATGGAAAAAATCAATACGCGCACTCAAATGTTGATGGTTGTTTTACTTTGTATTGATTTATTTGGCTTAGGACATTTCTTTTTGGGAAGCCACGAAGGACACGAAGGCGGTTCACATCACGAAGCAAGTGGTCATGGTGGTGAAAATGAACATAGCGAACATGGTGCAGAATCCGTTGGCGAACATTTTACTGAACACTAATTATGCCTGAATTGCCCGAAGTTGAAACCACAAAGCGCGGTATTTCGCCGCACATCATTGGCAAAAAAATTCAAAATGTCATTGTTCGTCAACGTCAATTACGCTGGTTGATTGCACCCGATTTTGAAGCCAATTTACAAAATCAAGTCATTGAAAACGTTGAACGTCGCGCCAAGTATTTGCTCATTAAAACGCAAGACGGCACATTGATTGTGCATTTGGGAATGTCAGGGAATTTGCGAATTGTGCCAACAAACTTTCCTGCCAATGCTCACGACCATGTCGATATTATTTTTGACGAAAATACTGTGTTACGTTTTAACGACCAACGCCGATTTGGCGCAATGGTTTGGGCAACTGGTGATATTTTAAAACATCCGTTGTTGCGTGATTTAGGCGTTGAACCCTTAACTGAAAATTTTCATTCATCCTTGTTATTTCAACTTTCACGTCGAAAACGTGTCCCCATAAAAACCTTTTTGATGGCAGGAAAAGTTGTCGTAGGTGTGGGAAATATCTACGCAAATGAAGCATTATTTATGTCAAGGATTTTGCCAACACGTCATGCGGGTGATTTATCTTTAAATGATTGCGAAAAATTGGTTGACTGTATTCGCATTATTTTGGCAAATGCTATTGAAAAAGGCGGCACAACGTTGCGTGATTTTGTAAATCCAGAAGGCAAAACAGGCTATTTTCAACAACAATTACACGTTTATGGACGTGGCAATATGCCTTGTACAAATTGTAATCACATCTTACAAGAAATCAGAATGGCGAACCGTACAACCATTTTTTGTCCCAACTGCCAAAAATAGATGTTTAAATTTTTAATTCTTGTTTTTCTTGCTTGTTTTTTAACAGCCTGTTCGACCATTCCCAGCACGCCACGAAATACTGAAAATGTGTGTGCAATTTTCAAACAAAAACCAAGTTGGTACAAAGCTAGCTCTGCGGCTTATAAAAAATGGGGCGTTCCTGTTTCTATTCAAATGGCAATTATTCACCAAGAATCCCATTTTGTTGCCGATGCTGCACCACCTAGCGGATTTTTTTCATGGTTAGGTTTTGGTTCAAGTGCTTATGGTTATCCACAAGCTAAAGATGAAACGTGGAGCGATTATCAAAGTAAAAGTGGAAATACGTTTGCTAGCCGCGATAATTTTGCTCATGCCTGTGATTTTATCGGCTGGTATTCACAAACGAGTTTTCAAAAATTAGGCGTTCAAAAAAATGATGCTCGAAATTTATATCTCGCTTATCACGAAGGACATGGCGGTTTTAAACGTCAAACCTACAACGAAAAACCGTGGCTTTTAACGGTATCAAATAAAGTCGCGCAACGCGCAAATCAATTTCAACAACAGATGCGTGCTTGTGGTTTGCAATGAGTTATTCGTGGCAAATTGGTACATCCAAACAGTTATGCTGGCTTTTATCAGTCATGTATTTTTTAAGTTTGATTGCCAGCGTCATAAATGTGTTGTCATTGATTATTAAAATAATTTTTGGAATTTTCATTCTTTTACATGCTTGGAAAACGCTAAATAATTTAATAAAGGAATCATGGCAACTGGATTTTGATGATGAAAATGGGTGGCAAATTTTAGAAACCAGTACGACGAAATCCATTCAAATTTTGCCTTCAACTGTGATTTCAAAACGATTCGTTTTTCTACATTTCCAAATAGAAAATAAAACATTTTATCGATTGATTTTCAAAGACGCGCTTCTTCCTAACATTAACGACTATCGACAATTGATAGTAACGCTTAAAACCTATCAGTGAATTTTTATGAATACATTCATCTTGAGCGACATTTTTATTTATCCAGTGAAATCACTTGCTGGCATTCGTGTTTCAAAATGGGACGTAGTCGAAACAGGTTTGAAATATGACCGTCAATGGATGTTGATTGATGAAAATGGGCAATTTTTAAGTCAACGCCGTTTGCCAAAAATGGCATTGATTCAAACACAATTAACCGATTCGGAATTGATTTTATCTGCGCCGAATGTTGAAAACTTTGTTTTGCCTTTGGAACCGCAAAGCGATGTCATTATTAAAAGCACCGTGTGGGAAGATTGTTGCGACGCACAACACGTTTCAAATGAAGTCGATGCGTGGTTTAGTCAGGTTTTAGATACCTTTTGCCAATTAGTTTATTTGCCAATCAAAACCAAACGTGGCGTTGATTTGAAATACGCAACAGAAAATGACCGCGTCGCATTTTCAGATGGTTTTCCCTTTTTGATTGTGTCAGAAAATGCGTTAAATGCGTTGAATGCTGAACTTGAAAATTCGGTTGAAATGGCGCGATTTCGACCAAATTTAGTGATTTCAGGTTGTGAGGCTTACGCCGAAGATTTTTGGCGTGAAATTAAAATTGGTGAAATTGATTTTCGGTTGCCAAAACCGTGTTCGCGTTGTTCTGTTCCTGCGATAAATCCCCAAACTGCCGAAATCACAAAAGAACCATTAACCACGTTAAGCCGTTTGCGAAAATGGCAAAACAAAATTTATTTTGGACAGAACGCGCTGCATAATTCGGTGGGAAATTTGGAAATAGGGCAGGGCGTAGACATTAAAATTTCAGGTGAAAAACAACCACCTATTTTTGAATCATGAAACCAATTTTAGTTTTCGGCACAAGTTCTGACGCGGGTAAAACCAGCATTGTCATGGCGTTATGCCGAATTTTTTCGGATTTAGGCGTTCGTGTTGCACCGTTTAAAGCGCAAAATGTGTCGAATAATTCCAGCGTCACCATTGAAGGTCGTGAAATTTCCCGCGCCCAATGTTTTCAAGCTGAAGCCGCTCGCGTTGAACCAAGTTATTTATTTAACCCTGTTTTATTAAAATCGCACGGAAGTGGCGGTGTTCAAGTTGTTGTTAATGGTTTAGTTCATAAAAATCAGGGTATCGCCGACTATTACGACGAACTCGACACGTTAAAAATTCATGTCAAAAATGCGTTTTCACAACTTTTAACGGATTATGAATTGGTCATTGCAGAAGGTGCGGGGTCACCTGTTGAATTGAATTTATTGCACAAAGATTTATCAAACACATTCATTGCTGAAACATTTGAACCACGCATTATTTTGGTTGCCGATATTGAACGCGGTGGCGTGTTTGCCTCGATTTACGGAACATTAGAGTTACTCGCGCCTGAAATCCGACAAAATGTCATTGGCGTGATTATCAATAAATTTCGTGGCGATAGACGTTTTTTTGATGAAGGCGAAAAAATTATCCGTGAACAATTTGGCGTTCCTGTTTTAGGTGTTTTGCCATTTTTGCCGCTCAATATCGACATGGAAGATTCGCAATCTTTGCAAAATTACACGCAACGTCGAAATGTTGTGAAATTAAAAATTGCCGTCATTGCTACGCCGCGTTTGAGTAATTACAACGATTTAGACGTGTTAATGGCAGATGACGAATTAGATGTGACGCTAATTCACCATTTTCAAATGCTTTCAGATTTTGATTTGATTCTGCTCGCTGGCAGTAAAAGCGTGATTTCAGATTTACGTTGGTTAAAAGAACAAGGCTTATTTGCTGAAATTAAAAAGTTTGAAAAAGTGATTTTCGGCATTTGTGGTGGTTATCAAATGTTATGTGAAACGCTAAATGATTTTGAAGGCTTAGAAAGCGATACGCCCAGTTTTGAATCAGGTTTCGGTTTGATTGCTGACACCGTAACGTATCAGCAACCGAAAATTTTAAAACGTGGCAATTATTTTGCGTTTGGTTTTGATGTGAAAGGTTACGAAATTCATTGTGGACAATTGGCGCGTTATACGTTGTTTTACGAATCTGAAAAAATTTCAGGAACACACATTCACGGTATTTTTGATAACAATGAATTTCGTACCGCGTATTTCAAAAAGTTAAATCCTGCTTATAACGGCTTTAATTACGCGGCATATCGAGAAGAAACCATTAACGCATTCACAAATATGGTGCGTGAAAATTTGGATTTAACTACGCTTTTGTAGCCGTAACTAACGCATTTACCGCAGTGCGATTTGTCAAAGTCACGTTGCTAAAACCAGCGTTTTTCAATTGTTCCAACGCAACCGTTTCGCGCATAACGTGATTTTCAGATTCATCATTGAACAAATGAATAATCCAATGTTGCAATAAATCGAGTTTATTTTCAGCGATTAAAATTCGGAAATAGTCCGCCACTTCAGCTTGAGTTGCGCGAGTGTGTTGCGAAATATCATCAAGTGCATAACGGTCGCCATTGATGAATTGTCCACCTGTTTTTAAAACACGAAACATTTCAACAACTACGTCAGTACGATAAGTATTCAAAAAGTTGTGCAATGTGTAAGCTGATGCAATCACATCAACGCTGTTATCAGGCAAATTTTTCAACGCGG
>CAIVBX010000231.1 GCA_903904275.1 uncultured Pseudomonadota bacterium | reverse complement strand
GCATCGTCAACGTGTACTAATTTTGCGGGTAAATTTTCATGCGTTTTCGTTTTGCCGTCGTGCATGATGTCGGCGAAAAATAACAGCGCGTAATCTTCTGGGTTCACGTTGGCGATTTCGCTGCCAATCAACTCGCACCAATTATCAAAAACCTGCCGCAAATTGTCGGGCGTGATTTGAGTACGAATGATGCCGCCTGTTTTGATCGCTTCTTTAACGGCGGCGATAAATTCATCTTCTTGCGTGGCAATGTTGTATTTAACAAAGTGCGTTCCGATGTGTGCCGATACAATTTCTAACGCTTCGGGCGTGACGTTGCTCGCTGATTTCCCCCAAGGTATGGGCTTTTTTTTATCATCGAGAAGCGTCAAAGCGTCGGTGGTTTTCATCATTGCCGCTTTTTCGCTGTCGATTACCGCCAATAATGGCGGGACTTCTTCGCCTTTGGTTCGTGCGTCCTGAACGTAATGCAGTAATTGCGTGAACATTTTAAAAATGGTGTGCCGTCCGTCTTTCGCTTCAAACCAAATTTCTTTAGTTTGAATATCGACTAAGCCTTTCGTAAAACCTTTTAATCCAATCGCTTTAATGTAAGCGTCTTTAACATCTTCTTCGCTTTTCGCTTTTTTGAGTGCTTCGTGGAGTTTCATTGGTTTCATGCCCTAATATGCCCATCGCCCAACACGATATATTTGAGTGAAGTTAAACCCTTCAAACCCACTGGTCCGCGAGCATGTAATTTATCGGTGCTGATACCAATTTCCGCACCTAATCCATATTCAAAACCATCTGCGAAGCGCGTTGACGCATTCACCATCACTGAACTGGAATCGACTTCACGCAAAAAACGTCGCGCCAATGTGTAATCTTCGGTCACAATCGCTTCGGTGTGTTGCGAACTGTATTGATGAATATGATTCATTGCTTCATCAATGCCGCTGACAATTTTTATCGATAAAATTGGCGCAAGATATTCCGTATGCCAATCTTCTTCGGTGGCACGAACCGCATTTGAAATTAACGAACAGGTTTTTGCACAACCACGCAATTCAACGCCTTTTTCAATATAAATTTCGGCTAACTTTGGCAACACGTTTGGTGCGATATTTTCAGCAATTAAAAGCGTTTCCATTGCATTACAAACGCCATAACGGTGCGTTTTTGCATTTACCGCAATCCGAATCGCTTTGTTCAAATCGGCTTTATCATCAATATAAACGTGACAAATGCCGTCTAAATGTTTAATGACTGGAATCGTTGCTTCGTTGCTGATTCGTTCAATTAAACTTTTTCCACCGCGTGGCACAATCACATCAACAAACTGTTTCATCGTAATCAATTCGCCAACCGCCGCGCGGTCAGTCGTTTCAACAATTTGCACCGCATTTTCAGGCAAACTTGCGGCAATCAAACCTTGTTTAACACACGCCGCAATCGCTTGATTTGAATAAATCGCCTCCGAACCACCTCGCAAAATACAGGCGTTTCCTGATTTTAAACACAACGCAGCCGCATCAACGGTGACATTCGGACGCGATTCGTAAATAATCCCAATCACGCCAAGCGGCACGCGCATTTGTCCGACTTGAATGCCGCTGGGACGATAACTTAAATTGGTAATTTCACCAATTGGGTCAGGCAATGAAGCCACTTGAATTAAACCGTCAATCATAGATTGAACTGTTTTTGCTGAAAGCATTAAACGATCAAGCGACGCATCATCTAAACCATT
>CAIVBX010000230.1 GCA_903904275.1 uncultured Pseudomonadota bacterium | reverse complement strand
GGTGGGGGTGAAGGTGGGGGCGAGGTGGGGGCGTAGAAATTGACCCGCCCCCCTTTTTACCAAAAACAACAATTTTTAGATAAAGGAGACTGAATTGAGCGAATTAACGCATAAACTCGATGCTCAAAACATCCGAGACGAAAAGATTTTCAATTTAACGCTGTTGGGTTGGTCGAAATCACGAATTGCAAGTGAACTTCACATATCGAGAACAACAGTTAGCATGGTGGTGAATTCTGGCTATGGGCAGAATCGTCTTTCTGAAATGTATGAAACGATTGAACAACCATTGATGATGTTGCCTGAATTAGTCGGATTGTCATTAAACCAGCTGAAGAATGTACTGGAGGGGCGTTGTGACAGCGACAAAAGCAAAAGCATCATTGATGCAGCCAAATTGGTTTTAGGAGTCGCCGCAAAGTTTAAGGAGTTGGATTTGGCAGTGGTAAGGGATGTCACACACATTCAAGATGTAACCCCCTGCTACGACCTAGGACACAAAGCCGAAGCCCCAGCGGTGAAATCTGGGGCAAATTCACAACATGAGAACTAAAAATGTCAAATGACTATGTAAATGATGAGATATGTGAAGAGTTAACAAAAATGCAAAAACTGATTGACCTTACAAGTGAAACCGTAAATCTTTTAAACAATGTCTTATCTGACATAAGAGAAAATACACCAGAACGTTTAAGTTTTGCCATTCGGAATGTATCCGTGGCGTTGGATGCGCTGAAGGAACAGCCTGTTAAGAGCGCAAATGTAAAAAAGGCTGTGAAGGAGTTGAAGGCAGCTTGGTTAGCTCACACCGTGGGCAATAATGAAGGTGAGCGGTGGAACAACACGAAGTTTACATTCAGGGGTAACAGGTCAGGGTTATGGGAATCTGTGGCTAAGGCAATAAGGTTTTTAGGAGGTGAAGTTAATCCAAGGTTATACGAGCCACGAAATAGGGCTTAATTCCTAAAACCTTGAGGTCATCCTAAAACCCCTCGCTTCTCATAGTTGGGGGTTTTATGTTGCCCTTTTTTACGCGCCACACACCCATCATCCATTTGGATGAATCCGAATTTACTAAAAATTTGTTGAGGGCAATACTAACGCAACTCACTGATTTTGCTTATAAAAAGTATGGTGCGGTTGCTACAAAAGGGCATGACGCGACGAACGTCACACCCTTTCTAAACATAACTTTAAACGAGACTTAAAACCATGTTCTTACTTGATTATAGCAATTTTATTGCACCAGCCACAAACGACGATACCTTTCAACGTTCGCACACTCGAATGATTGATGATGCTATTTCAGGCATTATTGCCAATGGTTCATTTAATTACGCAGAATGCAGTGTGACAGAAAGTATTTGGACTGTGGGCATGGCAACTGATTATCTTGTCAGTAAAGCAATCGGTTTCATTGATTTGAACGCACAGGAACTGCTTAGACAGAACCTGTTTAATATCATCAAATTGAATATCCATTGCTAAGGGGGGCCACATGAGAACATTCCATAACAATGATGCACTTCGCGCCATGACACAGCCTGAGTTACTGACAAACCGTATTCAGTTTGAATCGCTCTCACTAAACGAGCAAGCACACATCATGATTGCGCTGGTTGATGCGATGAACAATGCCAATTCTCTTGATGTTCTAATTTGGTCAGATTGTGTTCACTGTATGCAAAGTGACGGTGTTACCAGTTGGGAATTGTGGCAAGCACTTGGCGCATTTGAAGTATATGAACAACTTCGTTTACAGCTTCAATTGATCGTTTGGTTTTCTTTTGTTGCCAGTGTCACACAAAGTACAAAAGGTGAGACACTTTCAAACTAACAAATAATGCGTTGTACAAGTGTAACAGAAAGCCCTTTTTAGAAATCTGTTACACCTGTTACACATATCCTAGACAATGTGTTACAAATTACAGGTGGAATTATGAAAGGTTCAAATGTGGGTTATATCCGTGTGAGTTCAAACGGGCAGAATACAGATCGCCAACTTGATGGCGTGACGCTTGATAAGGTTTTTACTGAAAAGGTTAGCGGTGGCAGCACAGACAAACGAGTGGAACTGCAAAGCTGCATTGAGTGGTTTCGTGATGGCGAGACCTTACACATTCACGATATAAGCCGATTGGCGCGTAACCTTTCTGATTTACAGGACTTAGTTAAAAAGTTGAATGCTAAGGGTGTGACGGTCAAATTTCACAAAGAGAGCTTGACCTTTGAAGGTGGCAAAGACAACCCAATGAACACCCTAATGTTGCAGATCATCGGGGCGATTGCCCAATTTGAAAAATCACTTATAAACGAGAGACAGGCAGAGGGCATAGCAAAGGCGTTAGCTAAGGGTGTGAAGTTTGGCGTTGATAAAAAGCTCGATGACGCTCAAATACGGGCAATAAAAGCGCAAATTGCAGCGGGTGCAAGCGTTACAACTCTTGCCAAACAATACGACGTGTCAAGACAAACGATTTACAGAATGATTAAGTAACCCGCACCACCCCTGCACTTTTGATTAACGTACGATTATGTTAGAATAGCGTACGTTTTCAAACATGAGGCAAAATAGATGCAAGCAATACAAGAGGTCAAGACAGGCAGGGGCGGAATTAGGACAGGCGCGGGTAGAAAGCCAACAGGTAACGCGGCAACTATTCCCGTGCGTGTGGATGCCCGTTTAATTCCATTCTTGAATGTAGTAAGAGCGCGGGGCGTGGATGCGGATTTATTAGCAAAGATTGATGCACTGATAGCCCCCGTTGATTTACTCAAAGAGCTAACAAGGTTGTACGACATACCGTCTAAAAACCGCAAACGAGACGCACAAAGTCTCATTAAAACGGCGTGCCTTGCTTTAGGTTTCACGCTTGATGACCTAAACGAAGAGCAAGAACACGCGGTTCTTAAATACCACAAGGAACTAAGAAAATGATAACTATACCGCTAGACCTAGAATCCCAAATTACCCACCTTGCTGAGTATGAGCATACCGATACTACTACGTTAATTTCGCGCATGATCAAGGTGTATCAATCCCTAAACATCCAACGCGAAGAAACACTATTTCTACGAGGTGTTGAGGCTTCTCTTGCTGAAGAGTGGCTGGACGAAGAAGACGAGGCGAACTATCGTGATTTATGAACGTTTCGATGTGGTAAAAGTCCCATTTCCTTTCACTGATAAGCAATCAACAAAAGTACGTCCAGCTCTTGTTTTATCTAATGCCGAATTCAATCAATCGGTAGGTAAGACAATCTTTGCCATGATAACGTCATCGACACGGGTAAATTGGCTGCATGATGCAGTTGTTACTGATTTGAGTATGGCAGGTTTGACCGTTCCAAGTCGAGTACGCATGAAAATCTTTACTATCGACAACGGCTTTATTCTCAAACGGTTGGGGCGTTTGTCGGTGGCAGATGCTGTTGAGTTTGAAAAGAATTCTGAAAAATTGACAAAATAACTTTGAAGTAATCTTAAAAGATACGGTACAATATCACCATGAAAAATAATCCATTATCAAAAACTATTGAACAACACCTAATGGCACCGCCACCACCCAAAGCAGAAAATGTGTCGGTAAAGTTGCCAGTTGACCATTTGACGGTGTTAGACGCACTCGCAACTAAGTCTGGTAAATCAAGGGGTGCAGTTGCCAAAATTATCCTAGAACTTGGAATTGTTCAAATGGGGTATGAATGGGACTGCCTGACTGAAAACTTACAGGACTTTTACACGGGGGTTTTAGTGAACAGCGGTAATAAATAATAAAAGCCCTAAAGGTGTACCACCACCTGAAGGGCTTTAAATTTATAGATTTGAGATTCGAGATTCGAGATTCGAGATTTCAAGCGAAACACACGACGTAACTGTCGTAACTGCCCGCAACGAGCCTTTAGTTTAGGTGAGTTGAGGCGATTTATCAACCTAAATTAAAGGCTAAAAATATGTCCGAAATGACAGCAAAAATTAGTGTTATCACCACAAACAACGGCTACTTATGCAAAGAATTCTTTGCACTAGATGGTGCGTTATCAAAAGAGCCCCACGGCAACCTATACAGCGGGACGATTGAAGACCGAGTGTTAGCAGGGTTATCCGCATTAAAGACCACAATTGAAGATTTGACCAAACAGCAAGCTCTTTGCATTGGCTCACGCAAACTAGAATTTTCAGAAATATCAAAATTGACCACTTTGGCAAAAGTAGTCGCGGGTGAATCAATTGCACGGTCGAAAGATTACCTTGAATTCAACGATGAACCAGCTTTCATGATGTTTGATTACGACGATAAGGAATTGTCGCCTGAAGAATTGCGAGCCAAATTTATTGAATTTATGCCCGAATTTGAGAATGTGGGAATGTTACTTGTGCCTTCGAGCAGCGCAGGGGTTCACTTAGCTGATGACGCGCCACCTGAAGTAATAAAGTCGGGTTGCCACATCTACATCATGGTTTCAAAAGGTTCACAAATTCCAGCTATCGGCGCATTAGTCAAGCATCGAGCTTGGTTAGCAGGTTTAGGACATATCAAGATTTCAAAGTCAGGTGCAATGCTAGAGCGTTATATCTTTGATGACGCTGTTTATTCCCCCGAAAGGCTGATTTTTGACGCGCCACCCCTGCTAAATGATGGGGTTATGCAAGTGGCGCGGGAATTGATTTTGATTGATGGCGGGGCGGTTTCTGACATAGACACAACATTAACGAAAGCCGAGTTATCCGAACAAAAACGCCTGATTGAATTAGCTAAGTCGGTGATACGACCTGAAGCGGGAAGAATTGCCAAAGCCTACGACAAAGCCTTAGTTAAAAAACACGTTGCTGAAGGGATGACGCAATCGAAGGCAGAACAAGCCGTTAAAAAACGCCGCAGCGGCGTTTTAGTTGAATCAACAGTGCTAAGGGGGCGTAAGTGTGGTTTAGTCACTGTTGGACAAATTTTGGCTAATCCTGATGCGTTTATGGATGATTCATTCATTGACCCAGAGGATGACGTAAATGGCTAACTATCGTGCAAAAGTAATGTGGTGTGCCGCGTCCGCTACCGACCCGACAAAGGTTTTAAAAATTAGAAGTTTTGCAGGTGGAGAAACATTTTACAAATTGGAATCCGAAAAGGTTGCACCTGTTGACCTCGTACCACTTGATCAGCCGATTCCTGATTTTGTTGATATTGCACCCCACACGGTACTTAGAAATAAAACCCTTGTCCTACTAAACACACTTGAGAATTTGGAGTTTATGGCGAAGTGCTACGGCATAGGGTTCGTGTACGACGTAATCACACGCAAGAAGCACATAACCTTCAAGGGTAGCCGTAAAAGTGGCGATCTATCCAACGATGCCAATTTTCAAAAGCTACGAAACCTTTGCATTTTGAATGGACTGAATCACAGCGTAACCGATGGCATCAATGAGTTGTTTTTTCAAAATGAACAAAACCCCGTATTAGATTTTATACAGGGGCAAGTTTGGGACGGTAAAGACCGAATCAAACCATTGTTGGAAACGCTCACATTAAAGCATCAATCTGATTATAACTATGGGTTTAGCATCTTTAAGACTTGGTTGATTCAATGCGTGGCTTCGATTGATTTAGCAGAACATAGCCCGTTATTTGCGAGTGGCATTGCTCGTAAAAAGTTTGAAAGTGTTTTTATCTTGGTTAGTTTGCAAGGTGGCAACAAAACCGATTGGTTGGAACGAACAACACCACTAGATTTAAGGCAGTATTTCAATTGTGGGACAACTCTTGTCCTTGACGACAAAGATAGTGTCTTTGATGCAACAAGTTTTTGGATCGTGGAATTAGGTGAACTCGATGCTACTTTCAAAAAATCAGAAATCGCAGGGTTAAAAAGTTTTCTGTCAAAACGTCAAGAATTGATAAGACGACCTTACGATAAGGTTGCGAACGAATACCCCCGTAGAACCTCATTTTGTGCCACAGTGAATGTGGCTAACTTCTTACAAGACGACACGGGCAACCGTCGTTACTTGCCCCTTGAAATTACCAACTGCGACAAAAATCACGATGTTGATATGGCACAGGTTTGGGCGCAAATTTGGGCGGAATACTTGAACGGTGCTAAGTGGTGGTTTGACAAAGATGATGCGTTATTTGATGAAATCAAAGCACATCAAGACGGTGCAATGAATCACGACCCCATCATTGAAGAATTCATACAGTGGTTTGGGGGTGAACCTTCGCCTGTTTTAAGTGATGCTCCATTCAAAAAATATACGGTTAAACAGCTCGTTCAGGCTGTAAAAGGCGACAAACTCTTGGCGAATGGCACACACGTTGAATGTGTGATTACAGCGCGTGAAATGGATAAATTACGGGCGTATTTGAATCTTAAAGGGTTTGTGCCTAGCAGAATTCACGGGGTTCAAAAGTTCAGCATTACTCGAGTTTATGACATTACGGAATTTGAACGGCAAAAACAGAACCGCGAAGATTTAAATGACAAAATTCAAGCTGAAAAAACAGGATTTTTTGCAAATGGCGACCCTGGGTGAATGTGAAAGGGGGGCGGGGGGGGCGGTGAAATTTGGCAAACCCCCACCTACGCCCCCACCTCACGACCGCGCCATTGCTGGATTCTGTGCAAAAAGGGGGCGGGGGGGGGCGTGTTTTCCTATATCTTTCCCCAGAAACTACTTTTTATTCTTAATGATAATCAATAGCAATAAAAAACGTAATTTATTATTTTTAGAAAAAAACAAGCCCCCTCGCCCCCTTTAAGACATTAAAGTGAGCAATAATGGGGGGTGAAGGTGGGGGTGACGGTGGGGGCGAGGTGGGGGCGTAGAAATTGACCCGC
>CAIVBX010000229.1 GCA_903904275.1 uncultured Pseudomonadota bacterium | reverse complement strand
CGTGGGCAGTTTCAAAAATTTTCAACGTCACCGAAAAGCCTGACCAAGAAAAATACTATTGCCTTTCCATGTTCCCGTATCCCAGCGGTAGATTGCATATGGGACACGTTCGGAACTACACCATCGGCGACGTAATTTCGCGTTATCAACGTATGCTCGGTAAAAACGTCTTGCAACCAATGGGCTGGGATGCGTTTGGTTTGCCTGCTGAAAATGCCGCGATGCAACACAAAGTGCATCCAGCCGATTGGACTTACAGCAACATCGATTACATGCGCGACCAATTAAAACGTTTAGGTTTTGCCTACGATTGGGATAGAGAAATTGCGACTTGTGACCCTGATTATTACAAGTGGGAACAATGGTTTTTCTTGAAATTGCTCGACAAAGGGCTGGTTTATAAAAAAACTGCGCCTGTAAATTGGTGTCCGCACGATATGACCGTTTTGGCGAATGAGCAGGTCATCGACGGTTGTTGCTGGCGTTGTGATACCAAAGTTGAACGCAAAGAAATCGCGCAATGGTTTTTGAAAATTACCGATTACGCACAAGAATTACTTGATTCGCTCGAAACACTCGACGGCTGGCCAGAACAAGTGAAAACCATGCAAGCGAATTGGATTGGGCGTTCAGAAGGCGTGGAAATGGATTTTGCCGTGCCGAATGAAAATTCTGTTCGCATTTACACCACCCGTCCTGATACGTTGATGGGCGTAACGTATTTAGCCGTTGCCGCAGAACATCCGCTCGCGTTAAAAGCCGCTGAAACAAATGCCGACATTCGCGCATTCATCGAAGATTGCAAAACGATGGAAACCTCCGAAGCCGCGATGGAAACGATGGAAAAACGCGGGATTGTGTCAGGCATTACGGCGTTGCATCCGATTACAGGCGAAAGCGTCCCCGTTTGGATTGCGAATTTCGTGTTGATGAGTTACGGCACAGGTGCTGTGATGTCTGTGCCAGCGCATGACCAACGCGATTTTGAATTTGCGAAAAAATACGGCATTGCAATTAAACAAGTCATTTTTTCTGCAAAAGACGAAAACGACGATTGCAGCGAGCAAGCCTTCACACAAAAAGGCGTGTTAAAAAACTCAGGCGCATTTGATGGTTTAAGCTCACAAGAAGCCTTCGCCAAAATCGCCGAAACCTTAGAAGCGCAAAACAAAGGGGTTCGAAAAGTGAATTTCCGTTTGCGTGATTGGGGCGTGTCACGGCAACGTTATTGGGGCGCACCAATTCCTGTGATTTATTGCGACGATTGCGGCACTGTTCCCGTTCCCGATAAAGATTTGCCTGTGCAATTGCCACGCGATGTAATTTTAGACGGTTCACAATCGCCACTCGTTGCACATCCGACTTTTTCACACTTTGATTGTCCGAAATGTGGCACAGCGGCTAAACGTGAAACTGATACCTTCGACACGTTTATGGAATCGTCGTGGTATTTCGCGCGTTTTGCGAGTCAGCCAAACGATGCAATGCTCGGCGAAAGCGCGAAACATTGGTTGCCTGTAGACCATTATATTGGCGGTATTGAACACGCGATTTTGCATTTATTATATGCGCGTTTTTATACCAAATTGTTGCGCGACGAAGGTTTGGTGGTTTGTGATGAACCGTTCAAAAAATTACTCACGCAAGGCATGGTGTTAATGGACGGCAGTAAAATGTCGAAATCCAAAGGCAACACCGTTGACCCTCAAGAACTCATCGAAAAATACGGCGCAGATACGGTGCGTTTATTCATCATGTTTGCCGCGCCACCAGAGCAATCGTTGGAGTGGTCGGCGGATGGCGTAGAAGGCGCGTCACGTTTCTTAAAACGTTTGTGGCGACAAGTGTTTTTGCACTCAGAACAAACGCAAGGCGAAAAGTTCAAACTTCAAGGCGATTTAACTGACGAACAACAAACAGTTCGCCGTCAGTTGCATCAAACGATTCAAAAAGTCACGCACGACATGGGTGTTCGGACGATTTTTAACACTGCGATTGCGGCAAATATGGAATTGCTCAATACGTTGTCAAAATTCACCGATGAATCGAACAATGGTAAAGCCATTCGCCACGAAATTTTAGAAGCAATTACGTTAATGTTGTCGCCAATTGTGCCGCACATTTGCGACCAATTGTGGCGTGAATTAGGACATGAAAATGCGATTGTTTCTGAAAAATGGCTAACGGTTGATGAAAGCGCGTTAGTACAGAATTCGTTGGATTTAATGGTTCAAGTGAATGGAAAATTGCGCGGGAAAATTTCAGTTTCTGCGAGTGCGTCCAATTCGGAAATTGAAACGGCGGCGTTGAATGATTCTACGGTGTTGAAATTTATCGATGGCTCACCCGTGAAAAAAGTAATTATTGTCGCGGGTAAATTGGTCAATATCGTGGTTTAACGGAATGAGCCAAGAAACTTCACACACCCCCATGATGCAACAATACTTTCGTATCAAAGCACAACATCCTGACACGTTGGTTTTTTATCGGATGGGGGATTTTTACGAGTTGTTTTATGACGACGCGCGAAAAGCCTCGCAATTATTAGGCATCACGCTCACCAGTCGTGGCAGTTCAAACGGTCAGCCCATTCCGATGGCAGGCATTCCGCATCACGCCGCCGAAAACTACATTGCCAAAATTTTACGCGCTGGCGAATCGGTCGCATTGTGTGAACAAATCGGCGACCCTGCAACTAGCAAAGGTCCTGTTGAACGCAAAGTCGTTCGTGTTGTCACACCTGCAACCGTTACCGATGAAGCTCTACTTGAAGAACGCCAAGATAATTTATTGGTCGCGGTTTCATGGTTAAAAAATCAATACGGCATTGCCAGTTTAGATGTCACCAGTGGACGATTTGTGTTGCAACAAGTCGCTTCCGAAGATGATTTAATCAACGAAATCGCGCGGTTAAATCCAGCCGAATTATTATTTAGCGACGACTTTGCGCTGTCGCATACGCTCAAACAACGCAACGGTTTATGTCGTCGTCCTGCTTGGCATTTTGAAGTTTCCAGCGCAAGAGAACGTTTGCTTTCGCAATTCAAAGCCACCGATTTAAAAGGGTTTGGTTGTGACGAACTCACGACTGCGATTGCGGCGGCTGGTGCGTTGTTGCAATACGTTAAAGACACGCAACAAGCCGCGTTGCCGCATATTCAAGGCATTCGCGTTGAAACCAGCGACGATTGCATTCAAATCGATGCCGCCAGTCGGCGGAATTTAGAAATCGACACGCATCCATCGGGCGAAACGAAATACACGCTTTTTGGTGTTCTCGACAGTACGATTATGTCGATGGGCAGTCGTTGTTTGCGTCGCTGGCTCAATCGTCCGCTTAGAAATCAATCGATTTTGAAACACCGTTATGCGTGCGTGGCAAGTTTGCTGCATTCGCGCGATTATCAAAATGTGCAAAGTCAATTGCGCCAAATCGGTGATATTGAACGAATTAGTTCGCGCGTGGCGTTGAAATCAGCACGCCCACGCGATTTGATTACGTTGCGTGACAGTTTGACTACTTTGCCACAATTGCAACGCCTTTTAGCGCAACACGATAATCCGCAACTGCAACACATTCACCAACAAATTAGCATTCCGCCTGATACTGCCGAATTATTGCATCGAGCGATTTTTGATAATCCGCCTGTTTTAATTCGTGACGGCGGTGTGATTGCAGGCGGTTATAACGTAGAACTCGATGAATTGCGTGATTTGAGCCAAAACGCTGACCAATTTTTGCTCGATATGGAACAACGCGAACGCGCTGCGACGGGAATTAGCACCTTAAAAGTGAATTACAATCGCGTTCATGGCTATTACATTGAAGTGTCGCATTTGCACGCTGAAAAAATCCCCGCGCATTATCGGCGCAAACAAACGTTAAAAGGTGCAGAGCGTTACATCACCGACGAGTTAAAAAATTTTGAAGACAAAGTATTAAGCGCACGCGAAAAAGCCTTAACGTTTGAAAAATTCTTATATGACCAATTGTTAGAAATCATTGGTTTATCTGTTCCTGAATTACAGCGTTGTGCGAGCGCGTTGGCGGAATTAGACGTTTTAAGTGCGTTTGCTGAACGGGCTGAAAAATTGAATTTGTCGCAACCCACGTTGAGCGAAAAAACAGGCATTCATATCGAAGCGGGACGGCATTTAGTGGTTGAAAGCGTGTCGAATACGCCCTTTGTGCCGAATGATTTAGCCATGTCGATGCAACGTCGAATGCTGATGATTACTGGCCCAAATGCAGGCGGGAAATCGACATTTATGCGGCAAACCGCGTTAATGGTGTTGCTCGCGCATATTGGTTGCTATGTTCCTGCGAAAAATTTTATCTGCGGCGATATTGATAAAATTTTCACACGCATTGGCGCGTCAGATGATTTGAGTAGCGGACGTTCAACGTTTATGGTCGAAATGTCCGAAGCGGCAAACATTTTGCACAATGCTACGTCAAAAAGTTTGATTTTGATTGACGAAATCGGACGCGGAACAAGCACCTTTGATGGACTTTCGCTTGCGTGGGCGTGTGCCGAACATTTAGCCAAAGAAACCAAAGCCTTCACGTTGTTTGCGACACATTATTTTGAACTCACATCTTTAGCCGACGAACATCGCAACATTCATAACGTGCATTTAGAAGCCATTGAACATGGCGATACAATTATTTTTCTACATGCTGTCAAAGATGGCGCGGCAAATCAAAGTTATGGGCTGCAAGTCGCGGCACTCGCAGGCGTGCCGCGTGTCGTGATTGAAAATGCGAAAAACAAACTCCGTGAACTCGAAATGCACGCTTATACCGAGCAGCAAATCAAACGCGGTAACGACCAAATTGATTTGTTTGTCTCGCAATCTGAAAATCCTGTAATGGAATTACTCAAAGATGTTCGCGCCG